>CAIVTL010000124.1 GCA_903908785.1 Caldifarciminota bacterium
TCAATCTTTGCCTCTACCTCTACCTTTACCTCATCCTCAACCTCTTCCTGTTCCAGAAGCCGTTCGAGATGCCGAACCCGTCGTCGTTCCGCTCGTTGTCTGGTTTCAGGCACCGGTCATTGTCTGTTCAGGTTGGTGTCGCGCCGTGTCCCAAGACGTTGCCGACAGGGCGACCCCTATATGCGGACTACCTGACTTGCGCCAGGCTCCAACCTGTGGATAATACGGACGTTATGTCCCAAGACCGCTTCCCGCTATTTCCCCGGTTCTTTTCCCCGTCCCCCCTTTGTCATTTACCCTTGCCACTTTGCACTTTCCCCACATGCGCCCTCTTGTTCTGACGGCGGCGACCAGCGACGTTCTGGCCTTCATCCGCCGGACCACGTTCCCGCTGTCCGTGTATAGGCGAAGCGCGGCACGGGTTTGGCCGATGGTCAGGGAACAAGTGAACCGGCGCATCAGCCGCTTCGGCGTGCCCGTGCACGAAGTCAACATCTACAAACGGTACGCGGTCGAGATGCTCAAGGGAAAATTAGGGGAGAACTAAGGACAGTCGCCTGCTAGAGTCCGGGTGGCGAAGGCATCAGCAGGCTGCGCCCGCCAATTCAAACTGCAAATTGCATATCTCAAAGGTCAAAATCGCGGAGTCTGACTCCCGTGGTGTGACCGGCGATTCCTGACGCGCGGCGCGGATAACCAAGCACGAACTCGGCTGGTTTGTCGCGCCCGACGCGGGCGCGTGGATTGGAACACCTTAAGGTCCACGGTTGTCGGCGTGGTCTGGGTTGCGATCTTCATGGACGCGGGTTGGCGCAGCAGCCCGCCGGTGTTGTTTGACTCTCGGGCGCGGCGCGGGTAGTGTTGGAGGTGGTGCACGTTTATGGCGTCCGACGTAAGTAGGACAATGGTCAAGCCCCGCAAGCTGAGGCCCGGTTGCCGGGTAGCAGCCATTACCCTGTCCTGGGGAGGCCCCGGCGCTTTCCCGCTCCGCTGTGAGGCAGGCAAGAAACAGTTCGAGGACGAGTTCCAGGTCAAAGTGGTCGAGACCAGTCATGCGCTGAAAGACCCGGATTGGCTGAGCCGGCATCCCGATGCGCGGGCCGAGGACCTGATGGCTGCGTTCTCAGACCCGTCAATCGACGGGATTATCTCCACCATCGGCGGGGATGATTCGATTCGGATTCTGCCTTATCTCGACTTGGATGTCATTCGAAACAACCCGAAAGTATTCATGGGCTATTCCGACACTACCATCTCTCTTCTGGCGTGCTTTCGAGCCGGGCTGGTTTCGTTCTACGGGCCGGAATTCATGTCGCAGTTCGCGGAGAACGGGGGGATGTTCCCCTACATGGTGGATTCCGTACACAAGACACTCTTCTCTTCAGATCCCATCGGCGTCATCAGCCCGAACGCGGCCGGATGGACGGTGGAGGAATTGGATTGGAGCAATCCGGAGAATCAGTCGCGCCGGCGGCAACTGAATCCGAGTTTAGGATGGAACTTCCTGCAGGGGAAGGGCGCCGTTGAGGGGAGACTCATCGGCGGATGTATCGAGGTGCTGGACTGGCTGCGGGGAACTGAGTTCTGGCCCGGCCTGTCTGAATGGAAGAACGCCATTCTCTTCCTCGAAACTTCGGAAGAGGGGCCGCCGGCCGCCTACGTGGGACGGTTCTTGCGCTCCCTGGCCGTCATGGGTGTTCTGCCGCGACTGTCGGGAATCCTGTTTGGCCGGCCAGGCGGCCAGATTCCGCCCGAGACGTTTGCCGAGTACGATGCGGTTCTCACCGATGCCGTGAGCCAGGAGTCCGGTCTGACCGACTTGCCGATTGTGACCGGCATGGATTTCGGACACACTGACCCGATGATGGTGTTGCCTCTGGGCTTGAATGCCCGGATAGACTGCGACAGCAGGCAGCTCTCGATACTTGAGAGCGCGGTCGTGGACTAGCGGAGCGAGACAGCCATCAGCCTGCCGAATCGCGTCCGCGTGCTTCACAGCTAGCAGCCGGCGCCGCACTGAGCGCTGCCGCTCGACATGACGGCTCGTACCAGATTCCTCGATTCGCCCGGCTCGCTGGGAATGACATTGGGGTGTCGTGCGACCGGAACCGGCGAGGGACACTTCTATGAAGAGCTCCCGGTCGAGCTTGGGTTTCTCTAGCCCTCCAGTCTTGGTCCGGTCCCTTCCGGTCTGATGTCAGCCAAAACTCAAACCCCACGCGGCTTCGCCGCGAGTGACCAGTTTCCAGACAGGAGACCCTTCCATCGGCGTCAGTGCGACTCGGAGTCGGTTTGCAGTTGGCAGTGATCGAGCCCGAATTCCCATCTGCAGACTCCCGCGAGGCATAGGCCGTCGGCCATCGACCACCGCGAGTCAAGGGAAAGCCGGGAGCGGGCCGGCGGCCATCACGCAAGGGTGTTTCGGCCGCGAGCTGGCCACGCTCCCAGCCCGAGGATTCTACCAGACCTGGCCCGGTGCAGCAAGCCCGCAACCCGCTCGGAGCGGGAAATCTCAAGTCCCAAATCCTAAACCCCAAACCTGGAACCGGCGCAAGTCGACAACCGCTACCCGTGAGCCGAAGATTCTTCGCTGCGCTCAGAATGACAGGGAGAGCGAAGGGGCGACGCGGCGTCAGCCTGCAGGTCGCAGTGTCGGCCCCGGCCACTCGACAACTTCCTCCCTTTGTCCTTTGATACCTCTCCCCTCCCGCGTTTGCTTGACTGAACCCGCTCACCGGCTATAGTTGCCGCTATGAAGATTGCCATCATTGGCACCGGTTATGTCGGGCTTACCTCCGGCACGTGTCTCGCGAAGATAGGCCACGACGTTATCTGCGTTGACAACGACGCGGCCCGGATTGACACGCTCAATCGCGGCGAGATGCCCATCTTTGAACCGGGGCTGCCCGAAATCATCGCCGAGGTGAGGACTGCCGGCCGCCTGCGGTTCACCACAGATATCCGGCCGGCGGTGGCCGAAAGCACAGTGAGTTTCATCGCGGTCGGCACTCCCCCGCGCGAAAACGGCCAACCCGACCTTACCTACGTCGAGCACGTCGCCCGCGACATCGCCGCCAGCATCCACGACTACCATCTGGTGGTCGAGAAATCAACCGTACCGGTCCAGACCGGCAAGTGGGTGCGGACGACCATCGAGCGCTACAACAAAGCGGGCACGCCCTTCGACGTCGCGTCCAACCCGGAGTTCCTGCGCGAAGGCTCGGCGGTGGATGACTTCCTCCACCCGGACCGGATTGTGGTCGGCGTCGAGTCCGAACGCGCCCGTAAGTTGATGGCCGAAGTCTACGCACCGATTGACGCGCCGATTGTCTTCACCGACCTTGCCTCGGCCGAACTCATCAAGCACGCGTCGAACGCATTTCTGTCCATGAAAATATCGTTCGCCAACGCCCTGTCCATCGTCTGCGAGGCGTCGGGTGCGGACATTAGAAAGGTCTGCGGCGGGGTCGGCATGGACAAGCGCATCGGCCGCTCGTTCCTCGACGCCGGTATCGGGTACGGGGGATTCTGCTTCCCCAAGGACTTGAGCGCCTTCATCGCTATCGCCAGCGACCTGGGCTACGACTTCCGCCTGCTCAAGGAAGTCGAGGCGGTCAACGACGACATGAAGCGCCGCTTCGTCCGCAAGATTCAGGCGGTGCTATGGAACCTGCGCGACAAGAACGTGGGTGTACTCGGCCTGGCGTTCAAACCGAATACCGATGACATGCGCTTTGCCCCGTCCATCGACATCATCAACGCGCTCGTACGCGAAGGCGCGAAGGTCAGGGCATTCGACCCGCAGTCGATGTCCCGCGCGCGCAGCCTGCTGCCCGACATCACCTATTGCTCGCGCGCCGAAGACGTGGCCAACGAGGCCGACGTGCTGGCAGTCGTGACCGAGTGGCCGGAGTTCCGCAAGCTTGACATGGCGGCGCTAAAACAGCGGATGCGGCTGCCGATTATCTGCGACGGCCGCAACCTTTTCGAGCGCAGCGAGGTTGAGAAGTTGGGGTTTACCTACATCGGCGTAGGCCGCTAAGGGCAAAGGGGAAAGTGGCAATGGCAAAGTCCGGAGAGGAAGCCACGAGAGCACCAAGGCACAAGAGGGACCGGGACAATCGTCAATCGCCAATCGTCAATCGCCAATCGTTAAGGGCGCTCGTTGCCGGCGGCGCCGGGTTCATCGGCTCGCACCTGTGCGACCTTCTGCTGGGACAAGACTTCGAGGTCATCTGCGTCGACAACCTGATTACCGGCTCGCTACGCAACATCCGGCACCTGCGCCGGAACCGCCAATTCCGCTTCGTCCGCGCCGATGTTTCCTCCCCGGGTTTTCATCGTTCATCCTTCATCGTTCACCTTTCCCGCCTCGACGTCGTCTTCAACCTCGCTTCGCCCGCGTCCCCTAAGGACTACCTGGCGCGGCCGCTGGAAACGATGGCTGTCGGGGCAAACGGGACGTGGAATCTGCTCGAACTCGCGCGCGCCCGGAAGGCCTCTTTTGTACAGGCATCAACGTCTGAGGTTTACGGCGACCCGCTGCTTCACCCGCAACCCGAATCCTACTGGGGCAACGTCAACCCGGTTGGCCCGCGGTCGGTCTACGATGAGGCCAAGCGTTTTGGGGAAGCCCTGGTCATGGCGTTCCACCGTCAGTACCGGGTTCGCACCCGCATCGCCCGCATCTTCAACACCTACGGACCGAGAATGCAGCTCGACGACGGCCGCGTGGTCCCCACGCTGATAGACCAGGCCCTGAACGGCAGGCCGCTGACCGTGTTCGGCACCGGCCGCCAGACCCGCAGCTTCTGCTACGTCTCGGACCTCATCGAGGGGCTCTACCGGCTGGCTTCATGCTCGGACCCGTGCCCGGTGAATCTCGGCAACCCTCACGAGTTCACGGTTCGTCGCTTCGCCGGGATGGTCAAGAAGCTGACTGGCTCACGCAGCCCGGTCGTCTACGAGCCGCTGCCCGAAGACGACCCGAAGCGCCGCAGACCGGATATCACCCGCGCGGCCCGGCTGCTGCGCTGGCAGCCGCAGGTCGAACTGGAACCGGGACTCAAGCTCACCATCGACTGGTTCCGGGCACAAGGACGCGGGTGAAGTGGAAAGTGGAAAGGGGAAATGGCAAATGACCGGACTTCGCTATCTCCCCTTGCTCCTTCCCCAATGGAGCAGTCTCAGGCTGAGTGACCAAGGCAGACGATAGAGTGGAAGTGACAGATGACCGAACTTTGCCATTTCCCCTTTCTCCTTCTCCCTCGGAGCGGCTTTGGGCCAACGGATGAAGGTGAGGGGAGCGTGGAAATGACGGGTGACCGAACTTTGCCATTCCCCCTTTCTCCTTCTCCCCTTGGCATAGGTCTCTTGGGCCTTGGCCGCTGGGGCCGGAACTACGTGAAGACCTTGCAGGCGTTGCCCGAGTGCCGGCTCGTCGCGGCGGCTGACGCGAGCGCCGCCACCCGAACCCGGACCGAGCAGGAGTTCGGCATCGTCGCCCGAGAGACGATTGAGGAACTGCTGTCCGAGACCGCAATCGAAGCGCTGGTCATCGCCACACCGGACCGCACCCATTTCAGCCTTGCTACCGCCGCACTTGCGGCCGGCCGAGACGTCCTGGTCGAGAAGCCGATGGCGCTTGAGGCGCCGGAAGCAGCCGCGCTGGCCGCTCAGGCCGAAGCCGGCAGACGCGTGCTCGCGGTCGGGCACACTGCCGTCTATCACCCGGGCTTCCCGGCACTGATGGACGAGGTCAGGGCCGAGCCGCCCGACACGGCCAGACACGCCTCGACCATTCGCACCTCCTCCGGGTATGCTGATGGCCGCTCCAATCCAATCCTGGACCTGTGCCCTCACGACCTCGCCATGGCGGTGCTCCTGTTCGGCACGCCGGTGGCGGCGCGCGCGCGCAACCGCGGGACCGCTGCGGACTACGAAGTCCGCTTCCGGAACAACGCGCTGCTCAGCGGCCGGGCGGAGTGGCGCAAGCCTCCACACGCCCGCCAATTCGAGGTCACCGGCGCCGCAGGCCGCACTCGCGTTTTGCCTCCTGAAACCCCCAACCCGCAACCCGCAACTCGCAACTCGCCTCTCGGCCGCCAGTGCCTTGACTTCATCGCCTGTTGCCGGACACGCCGGCAGCCGCTCAGCAACGGCCAGTTAGGAGTGGACGTAGCCCGTTGCCTCGCTGCTCTCGCTGCATCGAGCGCCGACGGCAATACGTGGGTTCCGCTGGCTGCCCTCGTTCATCGTTCCGGAGCGGCATGACATTGTCAGTCGTAATACCCGTGTATAACGAAGAAACCTCGGTCGCCGAACTCGTTGAGCGGGTCAAGGCAGTGCCGGTGGACAAGGAGATTATCACCGTGGATGACCACTCGAGCGACGGTACGCTCGCCGTCCTGAAGCGGATTCCCGGCATCAGGGTCACCTCGCACCCGGTCAACCGCGGCAAGGGCGCGGCGGTCCGCACCGGACTGGCCCAGGCCACCGGTGACGTCGTGGTCATTCAGGACGCCGACCTGGAATACGACCCTGACGACTACCCGGCCCTGCTCAGGCCGTTTGAGAACCTGAAGGTAGATGCGGTCTACGGCTCTCGCTTTCGCGGCGGCGGCAACTTTCTGCTGCTGAGCAAGCTGGCCAACTACTTCCTTACGTTCTTGACCAACGCCCTCTTCGGAGGCAGAATCACCGATATGGAAACCTGCTACAAGCTCATCCGGCGTCCGCTTTTCCAGGGCCTGGGCCTGACCGCCGACCGGTTTGAGATTGAGCCGGAGATTACCGCGAAGCTGCTGCGCCGGCGCTGCCGGATTGCCGAAGTCCCCATCCGCTACAACGCACGCAGCGCCGGGAAGAAGATAGGGCCCAAAGACGGCATGACGGCCTGCATCGCGCTGGCAAAGTGGTATGTGAGATAGGGAAGGGAAATCCACAGATTGCGCAGATTACAGATGGTCTCGGAAGATAGCTTGAGGGTTAAGGTTTGATGCCTGAAGCCACCCCGCCTGACTCGGTAAATGCCGTCGAGCTCGTCGGCGTGTCGCGGCTGTACCAGCATTCCTGGCCGGCGCTGACCGACGTCAATCTCACCATCGAAAAGGGCGACTTCATCTTCATTCTCGGTGCCACCGGCGCCGGGAAGACCACGCTGCTGCGCCTGCTGTACCGCCAGGACCTGGCCGAATCGGGCGACGTCAAAGTCCTCGGCTATGACCTGAGGAAGATGCCGCTGTCGGAGGTACCGCACTTGCGCAAGCGCATCGGCATCATCTTCCAGGATTTCAAGCTGCTGGCCGAGCGCACCGTCTACGAGAACCTGGAGTTCGTGCTGCGGGTAATCGGGACCGACCCTAAGGCGATACCGGGCCGGATTCAGGAAACGCTCACGCGTCTCGGCCTGGTCCACAAGAAAGACTCGTATCCGCACCAGCTTTCCGGCGGCGAGCAACAGAAGACCTCGATTGCTCGGGCACTGGTCAAGGAGCCGGAAATCCTCCTCGCCGACGAGCCGACCGGCAACATCGACCCGAAAGCCGCGGCCGACATCCTGAACATCCTCAAAGACATCAACTACCAGGGCGCGACCGTGCTCATGGCGACCCATGACGCGGACCTGGCCGAACGCACCCGCCGCCGCCGCGTCACGCTCGACGCCGGCAGGATTGTGAGAGATGAGACATGAAGGCGGAAGGATGAA
>CAIVTL010000125.1 GCA_903908785.1 Caldifarciminota bacterium
CGGCACTCGACCGCCCGACCTCGGAACCGCGGGATTGCTCTGTTTGACCCTCGGACGCTCTTGTCTGTCATGACCGGTCGCGCGCGTGGCGATTCGCTAATTCCGGGGACGCAATAAAGAATTACTGACCTCGGCCCCGCCCCCCACATTTGACCCAGTCAGCTAACGGCTAACAGCTCACAGCTAACAGCTCGCGGGCACGCCCCTTCCAATTTGACAAGCCCGGTCGTCCCGCTACCATGTCCACGATGAAATCCGGAGCCACCCGCAGAAAGCAATGCGTAGCGCGGGCGTGAGAGTCTTCGGCTGCGGCACGAGCACCACGGTGAAGGTGGATGCGAGGGGATAATGACGGAACAGAGACTCCTACAACTACAGGCCGGTACTGAACGTGGCGCAGAGCCTGACGAGACTAAGGAGGTGCGGAAGTGAAGCCTGCCGAAGGGAAACGTCTCACGGTTTTGGTTTCCTCGACAGTGTATGGCATCGAGGAGTTGCTTGAGCGAACATACGCTTCTAACCGAGTTCGGCTACGAAGTGTGGATGTCGCACAAGGGCACAATGCCGGTGCTGCCCAATCGGTCGAATCTACAGAACTGCCTGACTGCCGTTGAGCAGTGCGACTTGTTTCTGGGAATTATCACTCCGCGGTACGGAACCGGTAGGGAGGAGACGCAGGGAAGGTCCATTACGCATGACGAGCTACTGAAGGCCATCGAGCTCAACAAGCCCCGTTGGATACTGGCGCATGACCACGTGGTGTTTGCGCGGAGCCTGCTGACCAAGTTGGGATACGACTCGGCGGAACTGAGAGCCGGACTCTCCTTGACGCCGAGTCCGGTGTTTGAGGACCTTCGGGTGATTGATATGTACGACGCCGCCATACGGCACGATATCCGCATCGTGGACAGGACCGGTAACTGGGTACAGCCGTTTGTCACTCCCGAACATGCCCTCCTCTTCGCGAGTGCGCAGTTTTTCCGTTACCAAGAGGCCGAGGACTTCGTCCGCAAGCATCTTGGAAACCAGGCCGAGGTGCGTGACAGGGCACTGGGCGGGGCGCCAGGATGATCCCGGAATCTGTCAGACAACAACTGCGGGCCGGTGAAGGCGAGAGCGCCGAGTTCATCCAAGATGCTCAGGACTTCGCCAAAGTCGCGCGAACTGTCTGCGCTTTCCTGAACGGGCATGGGGGGTCGCTTTTCATAGGCGTGGACGTGCATGGCAACGTGACCGGCGCACGGTTGGACAGGCAGGTCGCAGAGACCATCCATCGAGACCTGCGAGAAGCAATCTCTCCGTTCGCCTCGATGCTGTCAGTGGCCATGTACGGAGAGAAAGGCAAATCGTTGGTCGTCGTAGACGTACCCGCCGGGCAAGACAGACCGTACCTGTATCGCGGGGCGGCTTTTGTTAGGGCGGGAAGCGCGACATTAGCCGCGGACTCTGCGGTCTTGCGTCGTATGGTGCAAGAGGCGGCCGTCAAAACGGAACGTTGGGAGCGCCGTCCCTCAGTCGCATTGGAGGAGACCGACCTCGACGAGGACGACATTCGACTGACGGCGAAACAGGCTGAGGAGGCGGGCCGCTTCCGCTTCAGCGACTCCAAGAGCGTAGACTCCGTCTTGACTGGCTTGGGGCTACTCCGGGACGGTCAATACACGCAGGCCGCAGATGTTCTGTTTGCCAAGGACCCAGCGTTGCGGCATCCCCAAGTGCGGGTCAGGGCGATCTGCTTTGCCGAAGATAAGGACTCGTCTGACTACCTGGACAACAAGGTGTTCGATTCCCGGTTGTTGTACTCGCTGCAAGAGACGCTGCATTTCGTCCAAAGGAACACACAGAACCTCGTTACGTTCCGGCGTGGCGGACTGCGGACAGCGGACCACCCGGCTTATCCGTTAGAGGCAGTTCGAGAAGGTCTGGTGAATGCTTTCGCACACCGGGACTATTCCAGCTTCTCAGGCGGGATGGCGGTTCGCGTCTACCGGAGCCGGTTGGAACTCTGGAACTCGGGGCGTCTGCCCGAGGGTATTACGACAGGCGACCTGAAACGGAATCATCCCTCGATACCGGTCAACCCCGATATTGCCAACGTGCTCTACATTCGTGGCTACATGGAGATGATTGGTCGTGGGACGCAGAACATCGTGAATGTCTGTCGTGCTCACGGATTGCGTTCACCCAGGTGGGATGACCGGCCGAACGGCGTAACGCTGACTCTGTACGGGAAAGCTCCATTCCCGGCAGAGAGAACGCCCTTCAACAAACGGCAGGAGGCGCTACTGGATACGCTCACGACCGGAGAAGAACTGAGCCCGGGTGCATATCGGAAGCGCTTTGCGCGCGATGTCTCCGAGCGGCAGGCTCGTCGGGACCTGAGGGAACTTGAGGAAGCTAACCTGTTGGAGCGCGTCGGTTCAGGAGCCGGGACCCGCTACAGGCGAACAGGTCGCGGGTTGGAGCGGCGAAACCGGACATGAACCGGACATCGAACAGGCTGTTGCGCGCCGGCCTCTCTGTTTTGCGAGCACTTCTAACTGACTGTAGATATGATAGTTAGTGGTCCTATCATAGGCTCGTACGGATCAGGGTTGCGCAGGAACCGGACACGAATCGGTCAGAAGACTACCCCGCCATCGTTGCCGGGCAAGTCGGTGGGTTTCAGCAGGAAGGCGGGCATGAATATGCATACTGGTGCATTAGAATACAACACGGCACATTAATTGAGCCATTTAAGAGCCAATTAAGAACCATTTATGCGCCAATTGCCGGCACCTAAGCCGAATTGCGGCAGCCGTCTCTTTCGGGAGCTGCAATTCGGCGAAATCCGCCGGAATTCCAGCCGGAATGGGACAATTGTGCTACCGGGGAATCTTCTTTGGGAATTGGGGGGATTAGGGACGGGGAGTTAGGGACAGTCACCTATTGGGCGATGTCCCGGCCGACGAGCGTAGCCGCTGACGATACGAAGAGTTAGCAGGTAGCAGTGAGCCGTTAGGCGCGGCACAGGCCGCGAGTTCCCGGCCAGTCAATCCTAGATTCAAGATTGCAGATTGCACACGCCGTAGGCGCGAGTGACCAGTTTCCAGTTGGCAGTGGACGGACACCGCACTTCCCACCTCCGACATTTGCCTTCTGACGTCTGACTTGGCCTCAACGGCTCCTGTCGGACAGTGCACCCACTCCGCACAGGGCCGAC
>CAIVTL010000126.1 GCA_903908785.1 Caldifarciminota bacterium
GGACCCTGACCCGAATCTGTCGTACTGGTCTCATGACACCTCCATCTACTGCCCGCCGCGCAACATGTGGCCCGGCACGGGAGAGACCAACTACTGGGTGCGGTACCTGGACACGCTGTTATCGCGCGACGCAGCCAGCTTGGTGCACACGTGGAGTATTTGGAACGAGAGTAATGAAGGGGCTACGACGTACTATCGTCCTGACAGTTGGCCGGGCTACACCGGCTGGTGGCGCCGCCCGAATCGCCATTACATCGTGGACACCACCTGGCGAGCCAGGTGCACCCTGTACGTGCGGCTCTGCTCTCTGGCAGCTAGTGCTATCCGGTCCCACCCGGGACACGGGAACGACCGGATAATCATCGGCGAAGTGGCGGGGGTGAACACGGCTTGGGAGGAGAAACTCCTGGTGCCTGGTAAGGAGTGGCTGCGGGCGTTCTATGACATCGCAGTGCCCGACAGCTTCCACCACCCGTTCTGGAGCGTCGTGTCGGCTCATCCATATCAGGGTGAGAACCTGTTCAATCCCGAGAAGTTCGCCAGCGATGCGGAGACCCTGCGCGCAGTGATGCGTGAGCACAATGATACCGCACAGTTGTGGTGCACCGAATTCGATGGAGGCTACCGCAGCGTGGTAACCGCGGACCAGAACGCGAATACCCTCTGCGAGGACTTCATCTCAACATCGGCGCAGGCCGGGCTACCCGGTGGGACCTTTGACAGAACTTGCTGGTGGCTGTCATGGCAGCCTCCCAAGTGGGCAGCGTGGGCCCTGTTCGACTCGTTCATGAATCCGCACCCCGGTTTCTATGCCTTCAAGCAGGTGATTCGCACGCTAACCGGCAAGCGGTTCAACCGGCGGGTGATGACGGGCGACGCGCGGGACACTGCCGTGCGGATGTACGAGTTTGAGGACACCGGTGGCAAGCGGACGTGGGTCAGTTGGCTGAGTCCGAATGCTGCGAGCACCGGCGTCTCGCTGCCGGCGAGGAATGACGAGATGGACACGGTCGGGCTGGACTACAACGGCACTCCGCCCGCGGGTCGGAAGGAAACCGAGCAGTCCGGCTGGCTGAATATCACTCAGCAGCAAAGACCGGTGTTCGTGGTCGAAACCGACAGTGCGAGCCGGCCGGACTTGGTCGTGGATAGCTTGCTGGTAACGGCACATCCGCAGGTCGGGTCGGTGATGGACGTGCATTCATTCGTGCACAACGAAGGCAGCGAATCTACGCCTGGTCATGTGCGGCTGGACCTACTCTGCAACGGCGACTCCTTTGCTTCCGCCGCAAGTGACAGCATCCTGCACGTAGGGGACAGGTGCGAGTACTCGTTCGAGATTAACAACATCCCGGCTTGGATGCACGGCTGGAGTCTATTCTCGGCACGGGTGAATCCGGGTCAGGCTTACGTCGAGAAGACGGGGATGGACGACAATACTGGCTACGTTCGGCGGTACGTGTCGCGCTATCCGACGGGCGAGTTGGATGCCGTGCTGCCGCCGGGCGGGAAGACCAATGAGCCGCTTGTGCTGTTCAAGCTGGGGTCAAGAAGCTGGGAAGCTGACACGCTGGATTCAGTGCCGTGCGACAGCACGCTCTTGATTCAGAGGTACTACGGCCTGCGCGATTCGGCCGTGCATAATACCGACACGCTGGGTTGGTTCGCGTTCAGGCCTGAGACAAGCTGGACGTTCCTGCACGGGCCGGGGCGCTATCGGTTCTACCTGGTGGTGAAGGATTCGTGGAGCGCGAGCGCTGCCATCAGTGATACATCAGACAGCATCGTCGTGTTCGATACCGTACCGGCGGTCGGCAGCGTCAATCTCAACAGCGGGGCGCGGTTCGCGAAGGCCGCAGAGTGCACCTTGGGCATTGCCGTCGCGGATTCGTGCTCCGGGCTGCGGGCCATGCGCTTGGGCACGCGGCTCTCGAACTTCCTCCGCAACTCGGGCTGCGCTGCTACCGACGGGGTCTGGAGTTTCTCCGGCGGCACGTACGACACCGCCGTGTCCATGATACGCCTCAACGTCGGCACGTCCGGCACGAGTACGCTCTATCAGACCATCCCGAGTGAGAGCCTCTGGCCCCACATGCCTGACACGTTCCATCTTACCGCGGATGCGATTGTCTCCTTACCCGGAGCCGGTGCAACCGCAGTCGGGTGCCTGCGATTCGGGTACAGATTCACCCACCTGGTCCCGGCACGGGAGACGCTGACCGTTATCGCGAGCATCCCGTTCACGGGTGGAATCGCCTGCCACACCGGCACGAGCAATCTGGACACGAGCTTCACCATTTCGCCGCCTCCGCCGGATACGTTCTGGCAGTTTGCCGGCGGGTATGTCGAAGCAGCGGTCTCCGGCTCAGGGACATCGGGCGGGCAGGTCTTCTTCGACAATATCAAAATCGAGAACTCGGGGCCGTATCCGTGGGCCTCGTGGTGGCGTCCTTGCAGCACGGCGGCGGTCTGGATGCTTGCGGGTGACTGCGGCTGGCGGAATCTCTATCTGGCACTATCGGACTCGGCTGGGTGCGAGAACTCGGTCCCGCTCTACGACTCCATCATCCTCGACAACCAGAGCCCCAACGTCCACATCGGCTGCCCCGAGCAGGGCGCATACGTCAACGGCACGGTAAGTCTGTGCGGGATTGCCTTCGACACTCCGATACCCAACCTCGATACCTTCTTCGAGTGGCGACGGCTTGAGTACCGGGAGCTTGGTTCACCTACCTGGCTGCCCTGCGACCCGGATTCAGTTAGCTTCGCCGCGGCATGGCCTGGCACGACATTCCCGCCGGACGTGTACCTCGGAAGCTGGAACACGACCGGGCTGGATGACGGCGTCTTTTATCTCCGGCTCTCGGCCAAGGATTCTGCCGGCAGCGTTGCCAGCAATGACATCTGGGTAGTAGTCAGTAACGACTCCACGGGGGACAACTTCCGCTCCGGGCCTCCGGGCGGCGGGTCAGGGCTCGGCGAGGGGTCTATCTACGTTGGAAGCAGCACCGGCTACCTGCTGCATTTGAGCGACGACCTCGATTCCCTGTCATGCACCCAGCTATCTGATTCGGGCTCACAAGCCTACGTGACTGCCATCCTTGAGACGGGGGACGACAGCCTTCTGGTCCTGGATGCTCGCGGAAAGTGCATCCACAAGCTCTCAAGAACCGGCCAGAACCGCAGAAGGCTGGTCTCAAACCTCACCCTGCCGGTGGCACTCTCCAAGGATGCCCACGACAACCTATGGCTGGTGGACAGAGGAACCAACAGAATAGGCAAGTTCCGCTCAAACGGCACGCTGGTGTTCACAAGAGGCGGGCAGGGCAGAGATTCGACCTGCCTGAACTCACCGGAGGCCATAGCGGTCAAAGACAGCCTGGTCTACGTGGCTAACACAAGGAGCAGTCGCATAGTCGTAATGGACACCTGCGGCAACTACCAGGGCAGCATCACCGGCGACTTTGACAGCCCGACTGCAATCGTGGTCACGGACTCGGGTTCAATCTACGTGAC
>CAIVTL010000127.1 GCA_903908785.1 Caldifarciminota bacterium
ATGCGCTCGGGCAGAGTGTGGGCTTTCAGGTTCTGTCTTAGGTGCATCCGGCCGTCGCTGGAAAAGACGAGGAGAATGGGCTTCCCGCTGTTCTTCGTGTAAGCCCGAGCGTAGTCCTTGGCCTCGTCTAGGGCAGCCCAGAGGTCTTTGCCAGGTCGCTTGGCTTCTAAGATAGCTGCGACTTCGCCGGCGTGCAGGAAGACGCGGTCTGCCTCTCCACCATCGAGGTTCTCGCGCCAGCGTTTTCTAGTACACGTGAAGTCGGCGATGTCCCAGCCGCGTTCGCGCAGATGTTCCTCCAAAAGTATCTCGGCTTCGTCTTCGTTGATGCGGGGCATGACTAGGCCGTTCTAGGTTGGCAGGCGTCGGAGGCTCGGTCTAGCACGTCGGAGGTTATCCGGAAAACAGCCCAGGGTCAAGCCGCGCGCCGAGCGCGCGAGGTTCCAGTTTCCAGTTACCAGGGGCCAGTTACGGGTTGCGGGTTTCGAGACACAAGTTACGAGTTGCGAGTTACGGGTTAGACCCGCGCCGCGCGGGAAATCCCAAACTCCAAACCCCAAATCCCAAACGGCGCGGCCTCGTTACGTGTTGCGAGTTACGAGTTACGAGAGGCACCCGCGGGGCGCGGGAAATCCCAAATCCCAAACTCCAAACCCTAAATCCCAAGACCGAGTCCCGAGTGACGTGTTGCGGGTTACGAGTTACGCCCGCGTAGGACGCGGGAAATCCCAAACTCCAAACCCCAAATCCCAAACGGCAGGACAGAGTTCCGAGTTGCGGGTTACGAGTAACGAGTTGCGCCCGCGGGACGCGGGAAATCCCAAACTCCAAACCCCAAATCCCAAACGGCGCGGCCTCGTTACGTGTTGCGAGTTACGAGTTACGAGAGGCGGGCGCGGGAGGCGCGCTCTGAAGCCAAGGCGGCCCGGAGGCCGCCTTGGTAACTCAGATGGGGCGAGACGGCTACCGCTGAACGACCAGCTTTTGCGTGGCGGCGAAGTCCTGAGTCTGGAGCTTCACAACGTACACACCGTTGCTCAGGTGCTGCAGGTCGAGGACGACGCTGGACGCCTCACGCCCGACGCTCAACGCCCGAGCAAGAACCGCCTGCCCGGTTACGTTGTAGACGGAGAGCAGGAGTGCGCCCGTGGTCGAGTGGTCCAGTGGTCGAGTGAAGGATAAGGTCGCGAAGCCGGAGGCGAGCGGGTTCGGAGCAAGCTTGAACTCCGGCGCGGCCGGCGGAGCGGTGCTGCCCGCCATCGTACCGGGGCTGCCCGCAACCAGGCTCTCGGGCGTCACCGGGTAGAAGTAGAATCCGTCGGTGTTGTTGCCGACAAGGACATAGATACCGTCGTCGGCCGCGGTCAGGGAACGGCCGCACTTGATGCCCTTGAGCGGCGGCTCGGTCGTGCCGGCGCCGACTTCGCCGAGAAAAGTCCACGCCAGGCTTGCGGGCGAGTAGGACCAGAACTCCTTGGTGTTGCCACCCTTGACCGCGTAGACGTCACCCTGCAGGAACTCGATGCATCCGCCCTCTTTGACCTTCTTTTTGCTGCCGGCCGGGTTGGTAAGCGGCAGGTCCGCGAGCCGGGTCCAAGTGCGCGGCGACTGGTCCAGCCGGAGGGAGTAGAACTCGTTCGCCTTGGTGCCGCCGGGCAGGAAGTAGAGCGTGTTTCCGCCGTCCCAGGTCAGGCTGCTGCCGGCCTTGGCTTTCGCCACCGGCAGGGTCGGCGGGTCGGCCGATTCCCAGCGGCCGGCGGCGACGCGGTACCGCGCCCATTCGTTGTTGTTAGCGCCCGACCCGGCATAGATGACCCACTGCGTGTCTTCGAACACCGGTACGGCGAATCCGCCCTTCAGTCCCTTGGTGAACGTCGGCCAGGGCAGCGAGTCCCAGCGGTTGCCCGTCGGGTCGTAGCGCCAGAATTCGTTGGTCCTGCCGCCCTTGAACGCGTAGGCGTAATCCTCGTCGCAGACCAGGCAGCCGCCCTGCTTCACCCCCCAGTTGCGCGGGCCGGGCGGCAGGCTGCAGAGCACGGTCCAGGTGTCGTACCACGCCGAGTACTGGACGAAGTCGCGGGTGCTGTTGCCCGGCAGCATGTAGAGGACTTCGTCCTCGGCCGACGCCGTGCCGCCGCGCATCTTTTTCTTCTTATGGGCCATGCTCGCGCCCTTCTTCGGGTGCTTCTTCGTCAGCATCGCCGGCTGGCGCCGGTGCACGAATCCGCCGGCTATGACCTGGTAAGTCGCGGTAGCCGCCGCGCTGGTGCCGGTGGGGTTGCGGGCTTGAGCGCTCCACGAGCCCTTGGACCCAACCGGCAGGACGACCGGCTCGCGCCAGGTGGTGTCGGCTATCCAGCCCGAGTTGAAGTCGCCCGTGCTGTCGTTGTGGAAGGTGAAGCTGTACTCCTGCGCGTAGTCGATGCGGGAGACGAAAAGCGTCGGCCGGACCGGGTGCAGCGCCTTGAACACCGCGTTGTTGGGCGGAAACTGCAGCGTCGGTGTGGGCGGCGCCGTGTTTACGACGTGGAAGTTGCCGTGGCTGCCGTCGCCGGCAACCGGCCCGCTGGTGGCGCCCTTGTAGAGCACCACGCAGATCCGCGCCGCATCGGATGTCATCCAGGGCTGTACGCTCACGGTAGGCGAGCCGTACTGGCTCGACGCCACAAAGGTCCACGTGCCGGGTCCGCCGCCCTGGTTCGAGAAATACGCCCGGACCGAGTCAACGTCCGGTGTGTGGGTTATGACCGGGCCGTGGCCCCAGACGTGCCAAACCTCGCCCTGGCCATCCTGGTTGTAGCGCGTGTCGCCAAGCGGCTCGAACATGTGGATGTAGTTCGTCGGCGCCGCCTGGGTCATGAAGGCCTCGTCGACCTGGATGTAGGTGGCGTTGCCATTGTCGGTGTAGTGCCACCAGGCGCCGGGCGGGTCCCAGGTGTTGTGCAGCCAGTACATGTCCGCGTCGAAGTCGCACCCGAACACCGCCATCGAATGGGCGAAGTGGTCGGCCTGACGCCAGATGCTCCAGATGAACGCGTGGCCGTTGGTGATGGCGGCGGTGGCCTCGTCCCAGCAGTTGTTTTCCACGTGGTAGTTGTCGTACTCCGACGACCCGAATGCGTAATTCCTCAGCCGTGCGGCGACCGCGACCATGCCCGGCGAGATGTTCGCGTACTGGGTCGTGCCGGTTGAAACCGTGTCGGTGCCCATCTGCAGCGCCAGGTCGAGCTGGCAGTCGGGAACGTTGTAGTCGGCGCCGCCCTCCATGGCATCCCAGCGCTGGTAGTAGAAGTCCACCAGGCGGCCGAAGTGCTGGTAATCATCGAGCCAGCCGAGAATCATCGCCCCGGACGTGGGCGTGCAGCCGAAGCTCCAGTCGTAGAACGGCGCCTGGGCGTATCCCGGCACGAAGCCCTGGCCGTCCCGCCCGACCGGGCCCTTCAGAGCCCGCTGCCATTCCTGCTCGGACTGCTGCTTCAGTTGGGCGGTGTATTCGGCCATGGTCCGACCCTGCTTCGCCAGCGCGGCAGCCATCTCCTGCTCGCCGGCAGTGACCGACGCGCGGCACCGGGCGACGAAATCAGGTTCGGCGAGAGACTGAGAGAAGAGGTGCGCGTGCAGCACCACGCTCTTTTCGCCCCCGGCGAACTCGAAGAATACGGTCGGCCAGACGAAGAAGACGCGCACCAGTTTCGGCTCCGCCCCGCCGAGCAGCCCGGCCGCCTCGTCCCGTGCCTGCCAGCCGGTCGAGTAGAACTCGGTCAGACCCTCGCCGTAGGAAAGGAGCGGCGTCCGGTCGTTGCGCGCCGAGACCAACACGTAGCCGTAGCGGAACCGGCCGCTGGGCGGCGCTACCCGCCCTCCGGGCCCGGCTGCTTGTTCGGCGGCGAACCGGTCGATGTCATCCCGGTTCTCCCGGACCACCTGCTCATAACTCTCCGGAAACCGGCTGCCGTCGATGCGGAAGTGGAATGCGTACGCGATCGTCCGGCCCTCGTAGTCTTGATACGGTACTACCGGACCGGTCGCGAACGCGGGCCAGACCGCGCTGGCGCGCTTGAACGCGACCTCCTGAGCGACGACGAATTGTACGACGTTCGTGGACGGCTCACCGGGGCCAGGCATCGCCAGCGCGGCAATCGTGGCGGGCAGGCCGGCCGCGGCCGGTTGCGGCGCGGCCGGCAGCGGCCCGGCCAGGACGGAAAGAAAGCACACGAGGGGCAGCAGGGCTGCCGCCTTGAAATGATACCGAAAGGACATAGGACCTCCTCTGACGTTGATTCGTCCGTAGCGAACGAGCAGCCCTGCCCGCCGCCCGGATGAATCTAGCTTAAGTGGGCCGTACTGGATGTCAAGCGCTTCGGGTATTCCGTGAACCCGGCGCGCAGCCCCGAAGTCGCATCCTGGTTTCACAGACAAGGCGGCCGGGAGGGCCGCCTTGACAGCACGGACGGGGACGATTCTGCTATTTCTGCACTATGAGTTTCTGTGTGGCGGTGAAGCCGTCGGCCTCAACCTTCACCAGGTAGACGCCTTCAGGCATCGACCGCAGGTCGAGCGGCATTGCAGATTGCAGATTGCAGGTTGTAGATTGGACGCAGCGGCCGGTAGCGTTGTAGATGCGGAGTGAAGCGGGGGCGGAGAGGCGGGTGGATAGGCGGACAGTTGCGATACCGCCAACCAGCGGGTTCGGGGCAATCGTCATTCGCCAATCGCCAATCGCCAATCGCCCGGCCATGACGCCTTCGCGGCTGAGTTCCGGTGCGGCCACGAACCCGGGCGCGTAGCGCCAGAATTCACAGCATTTGTTGCCTTTGAGCGCGTAGAGCGTGCCCGCGGCGCTGACCATGCTGCCGCCGGCGCTGACCCGGCGCAGCTTTCCGGATGAGCCGTACGAGGGCATGGTGTCGAGTTCGAGCCAACTGTTGCCGGCTGCGCTGTAGCGCCAGAACTCGGTGGTGTTGCCGCCTTTGAGTGCGTAGATGCCGCCGCTGACCCAGGCGCCGGACCCGCCGTCTTTGGATTTCTTGCTGCGGCCGGTATGCCCGACAAACGGCATGCCGGCCAGCGCCGCTTCGCCCCACGAGTCGGTCAGGGCGTTGTAGGCCCACAGTTCGTCGTACTTGGCTTTGTGCGCGTAGATGGTGTGGTTGCCGTCGGAGACGAGGAACGAGCCTTTGTCCCATTTCGGTTTGGCGCCGAACGGGGCCACCAGCAGGCTCTGCCAGGCGCCGGTGACGGTGTTGTACCGGCAGAACTCGTTCTTGCCGCCCTTGAGCAGGTAGACATAGCCGGTGTCGCCGGGCTGGACGTACACGGCGCTGCCGCCGTTTTTGACGTTGCTCGCGCCGGCCGGCACGTTGGCGAGCTGGCGCCAGGAGTCGCGCGCGATGTCGTAGCGCCAGAACCCCAGTGTGTTGTTGCCTTTGGCCATGTAGACGTAGCGGGAGCCGTCAGCGGCGCCGCACGTGCCTTTGCGCGGCGGCTTGGCCTCGCTGCCGAAGGGGATGTCGTGGAGCCGGGTCCATCCGCCGTTTGCCGGGTTGTAGGAATAGAAGTCGCCGGTCTTGTTGCCTTTGCCGGCGTAGACCAGGCCGCCCGCGGCATCGTACGTGAGCCAGGCGCCGTCCTTGGGCGGCTGGCCCGACAGCGCCGTCGGCATGGACTTCATTTCTACCCATACCGACTGGACCCGGAATCCCGTGGCGAGAACGTTGTTGTCCGGGTGTACGTCACCGGGCATGGCGGTGCTGCACTTCGCGGTCCAGTCGCCGATGAGGTCGAGGGTGCAGGCCGGGAAGGCGTTGACGAGGGCGTTGGCGCCCGGGGCGAGGTTGGTGACGTTGGTGCCGGCCGTGTACTGCGCGCCGGTCGGGTCGGTGATGACTATCCAGGCGTCGAAGTCGGCCGCGGTGCTGCCGTAGTTGCGCACGGTCGCGGTCGGGGTGATGATGCGGCCCGGCTCATAGGTGCCGGCCGGGCTGCTGATGCTGACCACGGCGATGTCCTGTACGCGGACCGTAACCGTGCCGGCCAGGCCGTTGTTGGCCGTCACGGTGTCGCCGATGAGCGCGGTGGTGCAGCCGGTCGCGAACGGACCGCGCCTGATCGCCGTCCAGTCGGCGAAGCTGACGATGGCCGAGTCGCCGGGCGCGAGGTCGGCCACGTTCTGGGTATTGGAGTAGAACGTCCCGATGCGGAAGGTGACCGGGGTCGTGGCGACGGCAGCGCCGTAGTTCCGGACGACCGCCTGCGGGGTGGCTGTCGTTCCGGAGTCGATGACGCCGGCGGGAGCGAGTATCCGGCTGACGCCGACGTCACCGGGAACCCGGACCGCAACCGTGCCGGACACGGCATCGTTACCCGGTATGGCGTCGCCGCCCAGCGCGGTGGTGCAGCGGGTCACGTGGCTGCCGCGCTGGAGCACGTTCCAGAACGGGAAGGTCACGAGCACCGAGTCGCCGGGCGCGAGGCTGGTGACGTTCTGGGTATTAGAGTAGAACGCGCCGATGCGGAAGGTCACCGGGAAGGAGGCGGCGGCAGTGCCGTAGTTCCGAACCCGGGCCAGCGGCTGGACCGCGGCGCCGGAGTCGTAGGTACCGGTCGGCGCGAGAATGCGGATGGTGCCGGCGTTGAGCACGCGTACCGATACCGAGCCGGAGAGCGTGTCATTGGTATGGTTCTGGTCGCCGGCAAGCGCGGTCGAGCAGCGGGTCGCGGATGTGCCGTGCTGGGTCGGGGTCCATGACGTGAAGCTGACCAGCAGCGAGTCGCCGGGGTTGAGGTTAGTGACATTCTGGGTGTTGGTGTAGAACGCGCCGATGCGGAAAGTGACCGGGAACGTGGCCGCGGCGCTGCCGTAGTTACGCACCCGCGCCTGCGGCGTGACCGCGACGCCGGAGTCGATGGTCCCGGACGGGCCGACAATCCCCGTTACGCCGACGTTGCGCGTGCTCACCGTAACAGTCCCGGTCTGGACGTTATTGGCCGGGACCTGGTCGCCGGACAGCGCCGTGCTGCAGCGAGTGCCGAAAGTACCGGTCTGGATTGCGGTCCAGTTGGCGAAGTTAACCGTGACCGAGTCGTTGGGCGCGAGGTTGGTTACGGTATCGGTGTGGGAGTAGCCCGTACTGATGGTGAACGTAACCGGGAACGTGGCCGCGGCCGTGCCGAAGTTCTTCACGCGGGCCTGCGGTGTGGTCATCGTGCCCGAGTCGACCGTGCCGGTCGGCGCGATGATGTGCGTCACGCCGACGTTGGTGACCCGCACCGTCACCGAACCGGACAGAGTGTCGTTGGTGGTGTACTGGTCGCTTGAGAGGCCGGTCGAGCAGCGCACTGCCAGCGCGCCGCGCGGACTGGCGGTCCAATTGGTGAAGGTGACCGTGACCGAGTCGCCGGCCGCGAGGTTGGAGACGTTCTGGTTATTGGAGTAGCTCGCGCCGATGTGCATGGACACCGGGAACGATGCGGGCACGGTGCCGTAGTTCCGGACCCAGGCCCGCGGCGTTACGGTGGCGCCGGAATCGACCGTGCCGGTCGGCGCGACGATACGCATGACCCCGACGTCACGCGCGATACCGAGAGTGACTTGAGCGGAGTCCTCCGCCGGCAGGTAGTTGGCCCGCGTGGCGGTGACGTACATATAGCCGGCGGTTGACGGGTTGATGGTGAACGTGGCCTGGCCCGAGCCGTTGGCGTAACCGCGCTCGTAGACTTCGCTGCCTTTCAAGAGGCAGACGAGAGCGCTGCCGACCGGGCTGCCCGCGGCGGTAACGGTGACGGTGAACGACTGGTTGCCCGTGCCGATGGGGGTGGAAAAGGCCGCGGCGAGCTGGCCGGGCACGTCTTTGTACATCAGGAGCAGCGGGTCGCCGAGCAGGTTCAGTTCGTAGTAGCACCAGCGCCAGACCGATGAGTAGAGGGCAACATTGCGGTAGACTTCCTTGGACAGGGCGTTGGTGATGCCGATGGGCATGGTGTCGTGGTTGAAGAAGAAGTCGTAGAACCGGATGTCGAACAGCTCGGACGGGCCGGGCGGGTTGATTCCGGGACCCGGGCCCCAGCCGTAGCGGGAGCAGAATATCGTGGCGATGCTGCCGCCGCCGGCGCGGTTGTGCGCGGCCTCGGCGCAGCAGTCCGAGTACTCGAAGTTGCCGGCGTAGCAGGCAATCGAGTTCATCAGGTTGACCTTATCACCGTTGGTCTGGCTGTTGGCGTAGGCGACGCTGTAGTAGCAGGAGCCATCGTAGACGCCGTTCTCGTTGCCGTGGCCGACCAGGTGGGCGAACTGGAACCCGTTGTTGATGGAGTCGCGCACGATGGTCGAACCACCCGGGTCATGGATATGCACGTCGGTCCAGCCGGACGGCGTGATGGCGGCAATCGACTCATTCGACTGCTGGTAGTTATACCCGGTCCAAAGCTGGGCGTCGGCCAGCAGAATCCGTTGCAGGTAGTCGGTCGGCGGGTTCTGTTCATGGGTCAGGACCTTGCTCACGAAGGTCTGGACCTGGGTCGAGTTGTCAACCGAGGCGCGGCCGACGTAAAGGTCGTAGTAGAGGTCGACGGTGTCGTCACCCTCCTCGCCGAAGATGTTGTCGTTGTCGTTGTCCCATGTGCCCTGGATGTCGCCGTAGTAAAGGTCGCACGGGATGTCGCCGGTATAGCCGCCGCAGTAGGAACGTGCCTGGCGGCAGGGGACCTCGGCGTTATCGCCGCCGAGGAGCACCCAGCGCAGGCCCTTGGTGTTGTAGTAATCAATGATGAAGTTGCGGATTTTCTCCGGCGTGTCGCGGCCCGAGTAGTTGCTCGTTATCCACGACACCAGGCGGGTCTCGGTCGCAAATCCCTGCTTCGTCCGCCAGTCTACCAGCGGCTGGAAGTACGACTCCAGCGCGCTCGTGGTGATGATGACGCAGTCGATGTCGCCGAAGTCGGTTCGGCGCAGGCCCGGAGCGTAGCGATTGACGTCGGCCGGGTTGTAGACCAGCGCGCGCACCGCCGGGCTGAAGCTCGCCGCCTGCCCCGCGGTCAGGAACTCGGGCCGCGCCAGCGGGTCCGGCTCATACCGCACCGTAACCGCCAACTCGCCGGCAATCGCGAGCCGGCCGGAAACGGGCTGGTACTGGAGCGGATGGAGCGTAATCGTTACCAGCCGAAACCCGGACTTGATGCCGACCGGGCTGGCCTCGGCGTAACTGCCCGGCCAGGCCGCATCCGATTCGTACACGGCCCGGTCCGGGGCAACGAACGGCGGCAGCCTGGTCTCTGAGAAGGTCACCGGCGGCTGGGCCGGGTAAACCCGCAGGCCGCGCCCGATGTCCTTCGCGCCCCGTGCTTCGCAGTCGACGCCCGCGACCCGCATGCCCGGCGGAATCACGAGGGTAAACTGCCACTGCGGCAGCGCCGGCTTGCCCGGCTCCGAGCAGACGAGCGCCGCCAGCCCCGGCTGGCTGCGGCCTCTGACCGGCTGGACCAGCTGGTAGTTCTCGCCGTTACGGACGGCGGTAGTCAGCGAGACCGAACTCGGGGAAAATCGAAAGCTGCCGGACCATGACGCCGCAAACGCGGCCACGGCCGACAGCGCTACAAACGCAAGCACAGCACTCTTCTTCACGTTTCCTCCTGGGACAAGTTTGGAAGATTGCGCCCGACCGGAGACAACCGGCCGGGGCTGGATAATGGACATGTAACTGAACCAGTGCGGGGGACGAAATCGACGATTGTGATGAGAGGAAAAGACAGCAACACACCGGCCGGACCGCAAACCGCGCGGCCGATGACCGACCGGGAAGACTCAATTCGAACTGTAGCCCGATGCGGGCACGCTCTTTCCGTCACATGCTGTTCCTCTGGGCAAGCCGGCGCGCTCTCATTCGGCCTTGCCCCGGTTGTAAATCCGCGACTAAGCCTGACCGGGACCGAACAGCCCGGAAAACGTGACCTGGGCGAACCCAGTCCCGGTTACGCTACCATCAAGTATAGCGACCCCGCGAGTCCCCTGTCAACAGATTGTTGCGGCGAGTTACGGGTTACGAGTAACGCCCGCGCAGAACGCGGGAAATCCCAAACTCCAAAACCCAAACCCCAAACGACGAGACGGTGGAATCTGTACTACAAGCGTGCAGGATCGTCGCTTTCGCGAAGATGTCATTCCGAGGAGCGGAGCGACGAGGAATCTCGTCTGCCGGCGGGCAGAGCTTGACCATGCTTGCCGAAGGGTTGAGATTCCTCGCTACGTGTGGCTTCGCCACCGTAGGAACGAACGGAATGACAGCCAGTCGGGCATTTTGACCTTTGGCACTTACCTTTTGACCTTTGACTTGCGCGTCCTGCGCGCGCTATGTAATCTGCGGATGGTCCCTCCGCCCCCGCACTTTGCCATTTCCACTTTCCACTTCGCGGTCCTGGCGGTTCTGTTCCGGTTTGCGGGATGCTACTTCAGGCCGGAAAACTCCCGCCGGTAGAGCTGCGCGCGGGCCGCGTAGTCGGTCGCGTTGCGCCGGATGCGCTCGATTTCTTCCGGCGTCAGCGGGCGCTTGACCACACCCGGGACCCCGGCGACGAGCGAACCGGCCGGCGCCACGAAGTCCTCGCGCACGACCGAGCCGGCCGCAACGATGCAGTTGCGGCCGACCCGGGAACGGTTGAGAAGAATCGCGCCCATACCGATGATGCAGTCGTCTTCGACCGTGGAGCCGTGGATGATAGCGCGGTGGCCGACCACCACCCGGTTGCCGATGACGGTCGGGGTCTTGTGGTCGACGTGGACCATCGAAAGGTCCTGGACGTTCGAATCCTCGCCGATGGTTATCGCCGCCATGTCACCGCGCACGACCGTGTTGAACCAGATGCTTGCGCCGCGGCCGATGGTAACCTGGCCGATAACGGTCGCGTTGGACGCGACAAAGCAGGTTGGGTCGACCTGCGGGGTCCAGTCCTGCAGCCGGACTATCACTTTAGGGCCGGCATCGTCGGCACCAGCGGCCGAGAAAGGCGGCAGACCAGCGCGTCGTTCGTCTTGGCTTTGACGTTCGCGGCCACGTAGACATCGCCGTTGACCGTGAGGTCGACGCCGCCGGCGTTGTGGCCGGGCGAGTATTGACGCTCCCAGACCGACGTGGCGTTTGGCTTGTACTGGAAAGCGATAATCTTTTCGGCGTCGCCGGGCGCGCCGGTCTTCTTGTTAAAGAGTCTGCCGGTGATGAAGATGTCGGCGTCCTTGGTGATGAAGATGCCGTTGCCGGTCGCCTGCGCCTGCGCGCCGTAGGCGGCCTTGCGGATTGAGCCGCCGTCGGAGGCGTATTCAAGAATGACGCAGTGGACCGAGTCGCCGACCGTGGCCGTGCCGGTGACGACAATATTGCCGAACGGGTCGAACTTGATGTCGCCGGGCTGGTCGTCGCCGCCCGAGTCATAGGTCCGGGTCCAGAGCGTGTCGCCGTTGGGCTTGAGCATGATGATGACGATATCCGAGCCGGTGCCGGTGCCGCCGCGGTGGCCGACGATGGCAAGGTTGTCTTTGGAGTCGGCGGCGATGCGGGCGGCCAGGTCGCTGCTGCCGAGGTCAATGTTCTTGACCCAGAGGGTCTTGCCGTCCTTGGCATCGAGCATGGCGACCATGTGGTCGGTGTTGGTGTCGGAGCCGGCCACGCCGCAGACCGCAATCCGGTCGCCGGAAACCGTGCAGATGCCCATGCCCCAGGTCTTGTCGCCGACCTCCAGCCCTTTCTGCCAGACGATTGCACCGTCAGGCGCGTAACGGATAACCAGGCAGAGCTGCTTGTCCTGAGAGTTTGCCCGACCGGTAGCGAACAAGTGGCCCTGGTTGTCGGTCTGGATGTCCTCGCACGCGGCGTAGGGCGAGTCCTTGTACTTGCGGGTCCAGAGTTCATTGCCATCTTTGTCGAGCTTGGTGACGAACCAGCCGGCCTGGCTGTTGTCACCGGGCTTGGTGGCAATGTAGCTGACGTAGAAGTTGGTACCGTCGGTGGCGAGGGCGGTTGCGGTCTCGTCGCCGCCGCCGTCGATTGTCTTCTGCCACACAACCTGCTTTGAGCCGCAGCCGGCGAGCGCGAGCGCGAACAATGCTACGGCAAGCCTGCGAGCGAGTGCCTTCATCTTGAGTCTCCTTTTGCCGAACGGGCCTTCCGACGAAATGTCACGGATTGATATTGCCACAGGTTCGGCCAAAGTCAAACCCCGCCTCCGTCCCCGCTGTCTACCGCGTCCGCCCCGCCGCCTTGCCAACGCCGCTGCAGCGGGTATGCTGGAGACCTGATGACAGCGGACTACCTCGGCCGTTTCGACGCTCAAGTCGCCCGCGTGTTCCGGTACGCGGCGCGGGCGGCGTGGAAGAACCCGCGACAGGTGCTGTTCTTCTCCCGCGTCGGAACCGCGCAGGCCCGCTCGGCCCGCGTGCGCGCCGAGTTGCGAAAAGCGGGAGTCCAGGTCCCGCCGCTCCTGATTGCGAGCATCACCAACCGCTGCAACCTCCACTGCCGCGGGTGCTATGCCCGCGTGCGGCGGCACACGCGCCGGCCGGAATTGACCGATGAGCAGTGGGCCGGGCTGTTCGCGCAGGCAAAGGAACTGGGCGTTTCCATAATCATGCTGGCCGGCGGCGAGCCGCTGATGCGGCCCGGAGTCCTCAACGTCACGCGCAAGTTCCCCGGCATCATCTTTCCTTTATTCACTAACGGGCTGCTGCTCGACGACACGGTCATCCGGAAACTCCGCGCCCTGCCGCAGGTAATCCCGGTGCTGAGCATTGAGGGTTGGGAACCCCAGACCGACACGCGGCGGGGTATGGGCGTGTTTGAGTCCGTGGCCGGGGCGGCCGGGCGGCTGGCCGAAGCCGGGATATTCTACGGCACCTCGCTCACCGTCACGCGCCGGAATTTCGCGGCGGTCACCAAGGAAGGGTTAGTCGAAACCCTGATTGGGACCGGGTGCCGGATGTTTGTCTTCGTCGAATACACGCCGGCCGAGCCGGGCACTGAAGAACTAACGCTCCTGCCCGCACAGCGAGCGAAGCTCGTCGAGTTCTCGACCGGGCTGCAGGCACGGTCGCGGTCGGTCTTCATCGTGTTTCCCGGGGACGAGGAGCAGTTCGGCGGCTGCCTCGCCGCGGGCCGTGGCTTCGTCCACGTCGGGCCGGACGGAAGCATGGAACCGTGCCCGTTCGCCCCATACTCGGACGCGAGCGTGGCGACGATGTCCCTGAAGGACGCGCTGCAGTCGCGCCTGCTCCGGCAGATACGCGACAACCACGCGGAACTGAAAGAGACACGCGGCGGCTGCGCGCTCTGGCGGAAGCGCGAATGGGTCGAGGCGCTGGCGAAGAGAGATGAAAGGCAGCGGTAGAGGTAAAGGATGAGGTTGCGGTCACGGGTTCTTCTTTGCCTTTGCCTTTGCCTCTACCTTTGCCTGTCGGCGGCTCCGCTCTACATCCGGGCGGGACGGGTCTTTGATGGACACGAGTTGCTCGGCAGCAGGACGATTGTGGTCCGGGACAGTCTGGTTGAGCAGGTTACCGTGGATTCCGTCCTTGTGCCCGAAGGCGCCCAAGTGATTGACGCAAGAGATCAGTCCGTCCTGCCTGGGTTCATTGACAGCCACTTTCACTTCATGGCCCCGGCGCTTCCCGGTGATAGCAGCAGCGAACGGTACGGGCCGGGCAGATGGGAGGCCGAAATCACATCCGGGTTTCCCCGGGCCCGGCTGGGCCTGCTGCGGAACGGGGTAACGAGCGTGGTTGACGCGGACCGCGCACTGGCGGCCTATCCCGGTTTCAGGCAGGCGATGGCTAAGGGCAGTATCGTCGGCCCAGAACTCTACCTCCTCGGCGAGGAAACAGGGGTCAGGGGTCCGGGGTCCGGGACCGGGGACGACGGCATCTTTGGAGAGATGGCATTGCTTGAGGCTGCGGGCGCGTCGCGCATCGAAGCTCTGCGGGCAGTAACATCGGAACGCGCGCGCAAGCTGGGGAAGGAACAGGAGATTGGCGCGGTCGCGCCGGGCTGTCGCGCCAACCTGGTGTTCATGCGCGGCGCGGCCGACACCGGCGACCTGTCAGCCGGGCGCATCGCGCGCGTCATGCTGCACGGCGGCGTCGTGATTGAAGACGGCCGGCCGGGGCGCGGATATGCCGGCAAGTTTCGTGAGAACTCGCTCTCGTTCTTCGGCTATCCGTATTGGGACCCGCTGCTTTCGTACCTGGTCGGCGCGAACGTGACCGACGTCGACCTGTTCCGTACCGGGGTCAGCGCGTCGGTGGACCTTTTGTACAGCTTTCGCAACATGTGGTGGACCAGCGTGGCGCTCGGCTTGCCGAGCCCGATTCCGCGCACGGCGCTGCGCGCCGGGCTTCACTTCGACAACCAGAACCGGTTGTTCTATGGCCTCGGCAATGACACGAAGTCCAGTGATTCGGTCGAGTACGCCAACTTCATCTTCCGCGAAGGCGCAAGCGGTGTTACTCGCATCGGCCGGCAGTGGCGGCTCCTGACCGGCCTGCTGCTCGACCAGTCAAAACTCAGCGACTACGGCGGCAGGTCACTGCCCGACTCGCTGGCAGGCAATCGCGGCGGTGACGAGGCGATACTCTCCCTGGCGTTCGCCCACGACACGCGGGACCACGGAAACAACCCTTGGTACGGGCATTACGTTGCGGCGACCGTGCAGGTCGCGCCCGCGCTCCTGCCCGGCGGTCACAGCTTTCAGAAAGTCGCGCTCGATCTGCGCGGCTACGCGTCGCCGGTTCACCGGCACATCATTGCCGGTCGGGTTCTCTGCCAGCAGGCGTTCGGCGACGTGCCGTTCTACTTCCTGCCGGAGTTCGGCGGCGACACCCTCGGCCGGGGTTATCTGCCGTTCCGGTTCCGCGACCGGACCAGCATCATCGGCCAGTTCGAGTACCGGTTCCCGGTCTGGTCATTCATCAGCGGGGCGGTTTTCTTTGACGCGGGCCAGTTCCGAAGCGCGCCCGGCGAGTTCACGTTGACCGGCTTCCATCCCGCGTTCGGGTTCGGGCCCCGTTTCAGCCTCGGGTCCAGCGAAAGCTCGATGCTCGGGATTGACGTCGGGTTCACGCCCGAGGGTTGGAACCTCGTCCTGCACAACGGGCAGGTATTCTAGGCCGGGCTGGAAACGAGAGGCGAGAGGAACGTTACGAGTTACGAGTTAGCGGTTAGCGCCGCACTTTCTTTTCGGGCTTCGTTTTGCGGGGCTTCGGCTTTCGCGGCTTCGGCTCTCTCTCTTTGCGCTTCTTTTTATCCGGCCGGTGATTCTCGTACAGTTCGACCAGTTCGGCCAGTCGCTTCATCACCAGTCCGTTGACAGTTCGGGCAGGGTAGTTGCCCGCCGCGTCCGCTTGACCCGCCGGGACCCCGGTCAGGAGCTCGAGGCCTTCATCAATCGTGCCGACCGCGTAGAGATGGAACCGGCCGGCCTTGACCGCCGCGATCACATCGGGCCGCAGCATCAACTCCGGCAGGTTAGTGCGCGGGATGATGACGCCCTGCTCGCCGGTCAGGCCCCGGGACAGGCAGGCCTCGAAGAATCCTTCGACCTTCCAGTTGACCCCGCCGATGGGCTGCACCTCGCCCTGCTGGTTGACCGAACCGGTCACGGCCAGGTCCTGCCGGATGGGCAGGCCCGACAGGTCTGAGAGCAGGGCATAGACTTCGGTCGACGAAGCCGAGTCGCCGTCCACGCCGCCGTAGGACTGTTCGAAGCAGATTGAGGCCGAGAACACCAGCGGCTGCCGGCGCGCGAACTTGTGGCGCAGGTACCCGGACAGAATGTAGACGCCCTTGTCGTGGGTGGGCCCGGAGAGTTGGGCCTCGCGCTCGATGTTGATGATGCCGGCCGCGCCGACCCCGGTCTTGGCCGTAATCCGGGTCGGGATGCCGAACGCGTACTCGCCGGTGTCGTAGACCGCCAGCCCGTTCACCTGCCCGGTCTTCGCGCCGGTCACGTCGATGTAAATCGTGCCTTGCTGGATTGCTTCCTGCAGCTTGACCTCGAGCAGCCGCACGCGGTCGCGGCGGCGGTTGATTGCCTCGCGCACGTGTTCGTAGTTCACGGCCTTAGCGCCGGCTTTTGTCGCCCAGTGGCTTGCCTCAGTAAGTAGTTCGCTGATGATATTGAACCGGGTCGAGAGCTTGGTCTGGCGCCCGGACAGCCTGACCCCGTACTCAATCACGCCGCGCACGCCGGAGCGGTCAAACGGCCGGAGTTTTTCCTTCTGGCACAGCGCCTTGACGACCTGTACGTACTCGCCGATAGCGTCATGGTCGAGTTCCATCACCGAGTCGAAATCCGCCCGCACCTTGAAGACCTTCTTGAAGTCCTCGTCCGCTCCCGCGAGCAGCGAGTAAATCTGCGGGTCGCCGATCATGATTACTTTCAGGTCAATCTCCACCGGCTCCGGCTTCAACCCGACCGCGCCGAACAGCGCGGAGTACGGGTCGCCGCCGGTAATCTCCAATTGCCGGTTGCGCAGCGTGCGTTTCAGCGCCGGCCAGACCCCGGGCTCCACCAGGGCATCAAGCGCGTTGATGACGAGGAACCCGTGGTCCGCGCACAGCACCGAGCCGGCCTTGATTCTGGAGAAGTCCGCCCGCCATTGCCCGCCCCGGTCCCAGACCCGGTCAATCGAACCGAACAGGTTCTTGTAGTTCGGGTTGGTCTCGAAAATCACCGGCGCCGTCTTGATATTGGAGTTGTCGACCAGCACGTTCACCCGGAACTCAAGGTACGGGTCGGGCCCGCCGGGAGGCTGGAAAGCGGGGACCGCGGCCTCGCCCTCGGCCGCGGGCTTCTGGCGGAAAACGTCGGGCTGGGCCAGTACCGCGTCCTTGACTTCGGCCAGGTAGTCGATGAGCGGAGAACACTTCGTGCGGCCCGGGCCCTTTGCTTCTTTTGCCGCGTGAGTCCGCTTCCGGTGGTTGCAGCGTTCTTCGATGTCGGCCAGCCGTTCCTCGACGACCGGCCGGATGATGTTCTGGTCCAGTTCCACCAGCGCGTCGCGGGCCGCCTTCTCCAGGTCGCGGATATCCTTGAAGATGACCCCGAGTTCGACGGACAGTTCCTGGTACCGCGCCTTGATTTCCTCGGCCCGCTGCGCGGTCAGTTTTCCCTCTTCGACCAGCGCGGCGAGCGCGTCAATCTTGGCCGGCTGCTTCTCGACAATCGGGGCCAGTTCGGGTCGCTGGAACGGCCCGGTCTGGACCAGCGCGAACCCTTCCGTCGCCACCCGCTTCTCGAACTCCCGCACCCGCAGCCCGCCCCGCTCCTTGAACCCGTCCACAATTCTCTGCCGCCGCTGCTGGTAGGTGTCGCTCTCGAACAACAGCGGCACGTTCTTGACCAGGAATTCGATGAACTCGTCCATGTCGCGGCGGAACTCGTGTCCTTTGCCCGCGGGCAGCCGCAGCAGCCGCGGCTGGTCCGGGTCGCGGAAGTTGTTTACGTAGCACTTGTCGTCAAGCTCCCGGGGCCGGGTCTTGGTTGATTCCAGCAGCTTCTGGACGGCGGTTGTCCGTCCGGTACCGACGCGGCCGGACACAAAGACGTTGTAACCGACCGACTCGATTTCTAGCGCCATGGTCAGCGCGTCGACCGCGCGGCGCTGGCCGATTATCCCGGGCAAGACCGTGATGTCGTCGGTCGTGTCGAACTGCAGGTCATCGAACGCGCAGTTCCAACAGAGCTGGTCCGCGGGGATTTCGAGCGGACGGGAGGGGTCAAGGGATCGAGGGATCAAGGGATCAAGTGTCCGACTCTTTCCCTTTGTCCCTTTCCCGCTCTCTCCCTTTCTCCCTTTCCTGCTGTTTCTCTTCATCCCTTGCCTCTCTTTCTAGTCCCGCGTGGCCACTTTCAGGGCCGGGAACTTCACGAACGGCACGAAGTACGTGCCGAGGTCGCGCTCGGTGTCGCCCACCGCCTCAACGTTCCGGAACATCTCGTAGACGTTGCCGGCAATCATCGCGTCTTTGACCCGGCCGGCGACCGCGCCGTTTTCAATCCGGTACCCGATTGAAATACTGAGCGCGATGTCGCCGGCCAGCACGTTCGACTGGCCGCCGCCGATGCAGTCATGGACCAGCAGCCCCTCGCGCACGTCCTTTATCGTTTCTTCGAGCCGGGCCGCGCCGGTGGCCAGTTCGATGTTGCTGGTTCCGGGCTGGGGCTGGGTCGAAAAGTCGCGGCTCGCCGACCCGGTAGTCTCCGCGCGACAGCCCCCAGCGGTCGCGAGGTCGAAGAGAAAGCCGGTAAACACGCCCCGGTCGAACACGGCGGTCCGGCGCCGCGGCACGCCCTCGGCGTCAAACGGGCCGGAAGCGAGGCCGAAGTCGCGCAGGCCATTGTCGGTTATGGTTATCTTCTCGTCCAGCATCTGCTGCCCGGTCTTGCCGATGAGCGGCGACGTGCCCTTTTCAAGCTGTTTGCCGTTCACGCCGACCATGATTGGACAGAGCAGGTTCGGGATTGCGGTCGGCATGAAGATGACCGGGTACGTGCCGGTGGCGAGTCGCGCCCGGGAACGGGCGGAAAGGGCCCGTTGTTCCATCCGGTCGGCGAGCGACCCGATATCCGGCGGCTTGCCCGAAGAGAGGTTCTCGTACTCCGGTATCCAGACCAGGCCGTCGTGAATGATGAGCCCGGTGACCGACAGGTCGAACTCGGCGCGGGAGAAACGGGTATCGAGTCCCGCGGTGTTCATTACGACTATTTCCCGGTAGGTCCGGGTGAACGTAACGTCCAGCTTCAGGCCCGGCACCCGGGCCCGGACCGCCTCAATCAACTCCCGGCCCCAGTCAATCATCTTCAACGCCGGCAGCACGATTACACGGTTGTGGAAAGTCGTAACCGCCGGCTTTGGTCCCGGCCCGGGGAAATCGAAGCGGCACGACTTGCCGAAGGCAGCGGTATCGAGCGCGGCCTCGACCAGTTCCTCGACCACGTCCGGGTTGGTGGTCGAACTGAACCCGACCCGGCCGTTCCGCACCAGCCGCAGCCCGTACCCGCGCGTCAGCCGGCTGTCCTGCGAATAGAACTCGTTCGCCCGGAACTCCACGCCGGTGCGGTTTGAGTCCACGCTGAACACCTCCGCCTTCCCGCCCCGCGCCCGTGCCAGCGAAAGTATTTCGTCTTCCATCAGCTGCTCGGGTTCTGGGGTTCTCGGGTTCTGGGGTTCTGGTCGGCGCTTCGGAGCCATCTGTGTTCATCTGTACTACAAGCGTGCAGGATCGTCGCTTTCGCGAAGATGTCATTCCGAGGAGCGGAGCGACGAGGAATCTCGTCTGTCGACGGGGCAGAGCTTGTCCAAACTTGCCGAAGGGTCGAGATTCCTCGCTGCGTGTGGCTCCGCCACCGTAGGAACGAGCGGAATGACGCCGGTCGGGCATTTTGCATTTTGACTTGCGGCCTCCGAGGCCGCGCCATGTTCATCTGTGGTTCCATTGCGGTTCTACCGGCCGCCGATGACGACGTTCCGGATGCGGACGTGCGGGCCGCCGAGCCCCACCGGCAGCGGTACCTGGTCGCCCTTGCCGCAGCCGCCCAGGCCGCCGAACATGGTCAGGTCGTCGCCAATCATGTCGATGTTCTTCAGGGTCTCAAAGACGTTGCCGGACAGCGTCACGTCGCGCACCAGCTTCGTCTTCCGGCCATGCTCGACCAGCCACGCGTACTGGGACGCAAACGTGAACGACTCGAGCTCGGTCATCCCGCCCCGGGACCCGCAAACGTAGAGCCCGCGCTCGAGCGAATCCATCATGTCCTCAATGTTGGCCGAACGCGGCTCGATGAAAGTATTGCTCATCCGGACGATCGGCGAGAACCGGTACGAAATGGCGCGGGCATTCCCGGTCGGCGTCTCGCCCATCCGCCGGGCGCTCTGCCGGTCGTGCAGGTGCCCGGTAATCACGCCGTCCCGAATCAGCTCGGTGTGCCCGGACGCGGTCCCCTCGTCGTCAAACCGGTAGCTTCCGCGCTCCCCCGGCATCGTCCCATCGTCAACAATCGTCAACTCCTCTACCCCGTAGCGCGTCCCGACTCTCATCAACTCCAGCAACCGTTCATTCGTCGCCAGGAAGTCGGCCTCACTTAAGTGACCGAACGCCTCGTGGGCAAAGACCCCGGCCAGCAGCGGGTCGATGACCACATTGTACACGCCCGCCTGCACCGGTTCGGCTTTCAGCAGGTCGAGCGCGACCTTGGCGATTCGCTCGACCAGCGGTTCCCGGTTCGCCAGCGACGCAAACCCCTGCGTCTTCCCGAACGTATCCGAGTAATCCTGCACGTTGGCGCCATCGCGTGCCACCGCCCGGCACATGAAGCCGGTATAGACCGACTCCTGCGTGAGGTAGCGGTCGTCGGTCGACAGGAACGCGGTTTCCCGGAATATGTCCTGGTACATCGACAACGTCGTCGTGATGCCGGCGGTCTTGAGCAGGATGTCGTTGTAACGGCGAATCAGCGCATGCTTCTCCGCCAGCGGGACCCGGCGCGGGTCTTCGCCTTCGGGCACGGTCACCTCGTTATTGAACGGCGGCATCTCGCCCAGGATTTCCGGCCGCGGCGGCATTGCCTCCACCTGTGCCGCCACGTCCCGGGCCAGTTCCTTCAGGCCGTCGTCAACCTGGTTGAAGCTGGCTGAGCCCCAGTTGCCGTGGTGAAACACGCGGATGCAGCCGCCCCGCTCAAACGCCCGGCCGATTTCGTCCAGGTCGCGGCCCCGGTAGACAATCCGCGCCTGCTCCGACTCCTCAAGCCGGACGTCGGCGTAGTCACTCGCCACGCCGCTAAGAATCTCCGCAAGAAAAGGCTTCAGGCTTTCCATAGCAACTCCGGGTCAGTTATCAGCAACTTCTCGGACTCAAAAGCGTAGGCCTGAACTTCGTCTTGTCAACTATCCGCGTCCGACCGTGTTCGCCCAAAGACCGATGCACGGCCACTAAAGCAAGAAGGCCGGGCCGCCCTTCCTGACTCGCAACTCGTAATCCACAGCCCGCAATCCGTAGCTTGCCAGAACCTTTGTGACGGGCTCCTTTCCCGGTTTCCCGGGCGCGACCGTTGTTGACAATCCCGCAGGCGTGGTATGATTAGAAGTCCGCCGACCGCGTCGCAGTCCGGGCTTGCCCCAATACGGTCATTCGCAAGGTTCTGCTGCCCGACCTCAGCGCGGTAGGGCTGGTCTGGAATCCGTCAGTAGACAAGTTGTACGTCGGCGGGGACAACTGGGTCGGCGCGGTCGCATCGCAGCAGCCCCCGCCAGCCACGAACGGCCCGCGACTGCCAACCTTGATGCGCTCCTTGCCGTCCGGCGCAGTCGCGTTCGACGCGATGGGGCGTAGAGTATTGAATCCGAAATCCGCCATCTACTTCGTCATGGCTGTCAGCGGTAAGCTGTCGGCTGTCACAAGGTCGTGATTCAGCGGTAGGGCCGTAGGACTCTGTGCTGGCGGGGGCGGACGAAAACCCACCCCGTGCTAGTTGCACGACCACGTATATCAACATCAATGCCGTATTGACACGCGGGCAGGGGGAGATATAATCCCGTCAGCCAAGGATTAAGAGATGCTTCTGTTCTGTTCTGTTCTGTTCTGTTCTGTTCTGCGTGGCATCCGCTTGCGCGCAGGACAGAGTTCTCCCGTAATACCAACTTCGTCAACAGGTCAGGTGAAGTGATTGCAGGCCGCTAGCCGGCCTCCGCCGAATTGGCTGTTTTAGCGGAGACCGGACTAGTCCACTTCGGAGAGGTTGAGGA
>CAIVTL010000128.1 GCA_903908785.1 Caldifarciminota bacterium
CCCACCCACGAGATGAATAGCGCGTAGGCCGAGGCGCTGTTGTACGTGGTCATGAGGATATTGTTCCTCATGTTCAGCGTGCCCGAGATACTCGCCCACACCGGCGCAAATCCGCCGGATATGTTGCCGGTCAGCAGGATGCTGTTGTAATACAGGTTGAAGACGCCGGACGAATTGCTGATGTTCATGCCCCCGACCGTTGGACGAGGCGACCATAATCCGGTTGTTGACGAAGGTCCCGGCCGCGCCGTTGGTGATGATGCCGTTGCATACCCCGGTCCCGGTATTCGTGATGACGTTACCGTCGAAGTAGCACGTGCCGGCCTGCACGTTGATGCCGTCGGCCCCGACCACGGTAATCGAGTCGCCGATGAGCGAGTCGCCGGTCACCGCGCTCGTCGCCTTGAACCCGGCCGAGCCGCTGGTGGAGCTGTTGATAAGCCGGCAGTTGCGGACCGCCCAGCCCGGGCAGGTGCCGTTGATGTACAGGGCATTACCCTGGCCGGACGACACGCACTCGAGCGTCAGGTTCTCAAGCTTGTAGTTGACTGCGTTGCCGCTGTTCTGGACCACGCCGGTGTTCCATGCCGCCGCGTAGTACACACGGACGTTCTGACCATCGGCCGCGCGGAACTTCACCCATTTGCCGGTCGAACCGGCATAGGTTTTCAGCAACACTTGTTCGTTGTAGTCCCCGCTGACGGCATACACGTCGAAGACGACTGTGTCGCCGATGCCGTCGGCGTTGACTGCGTTGGCTGCCGCCGTGAAAGTCGTGTAGTCGCGAGGGCCCCCGCCCGGCGCGTTGATTGTATACACGCCAGCCATCGGCTGCGCGAAGCCCACGCCGGCACACAGGAAGACGCAGAGTGCCAGCACTGCCGTCACTTTCATATTACCCATCACGGACTCCTTCCCCAAAGCGGGGTGATTGTCGAGCCATTCTGCAATTGACTGTCGGGGATGAGGTCGCCTCCCGCCGAGCCACACTCACGGTGCTGATACCACCGACCGCACCGCGGCTCGTCAATCATCCCATACCACAATCATACCCCCTCCGCGCGCTGCCGTCCAGTCCGCCGCGATGCCTGGACCCCGCCTCCGTCAGACACCGGGCTGTCAGCCGCAGGGTCCGGGGTCCTGCTCATTTCGTCCCCTGCTCCGCCTCCGCCCGCCCCCGGCGATTGACTTCGCACGGCTATTCGCCTAACATGACCACGATAGTCGCACGGCCCGGCACTGCTCCGGGCGCGTACCGGCACGCAAACGCAGTCGATATCAAAGAGGAGGTCCCATGTACGGTCTGATTCTCAGCGCGCTGCTGGCGCTGAATGTCGAGTCGACGATTGATTCGGTCGTGGTCTATCCGGACCAGGCAATGGTGGTCCGGCGGGCAACCGTAAGTGTCAGCGGTTCCGGCCAGCTCGTGTTCCCGGACCTGCCCGGGATTCTGGACGACAATTCGGTGCGCATCCGCGCGGCCGGTCTGAAGATTGGCGAGGTACAGGTGAAGCCGGGGTACTCCGCCGAGCCGACCCCGCGCGTGAAACAACTGGAGGATTCACTGAAGAAGCTCGACCGGCAGGCGCGAGTCTACACGAATGAGAAGGCGATGCTGGCGGCCAAGATGGAATTCCTCGCCTCGGTCAAGGTCGCGGGCCCGGACCAGATGTCGAAGGAGGTTTCCACCGGCAAGGTGGACGCCGGCAACTGGAACGCGGCCATCGGCTTCCTCGGAACCCAGATGATGGCGGTCAGTTCGCGGCAGCTCGAAGTGGACGAACTCGAGGCCGCGCTGGACACGGTGCGCTACGCTGTCTCGCAAGAGCTGGCCGACGTCCGGGCAAAAGTGGAGAACCGCAAGACCGTGGTCGCCGACGTGATCGCGCTGGAGAACGGCAGCCACGAGGTGACGCTGAGCTACCAGGTGCCGGGCAGCGTATCGTGGGAGCCGTACTACGAACTGCGGGCGTCGCCGACCGACGAGACCGTAACCCTCGCCTACTACGTGCGGATGGAACAGAGCACCAACGAGGACTGGAACGGCGTCAGCATGATGCTCTCGACCGCGCGGCCCGCGGCCGGCGGCGTAGCACCTGAGCCGCGGCCGTGGTACGTTGACCTCGCCGAGGCGCAGAGCTACACGCTTATCAACCGGCAGGAACAGATAAATGCCCAGATGCAGGGTTGGACCGGCAACGCAAATGAGGCCGGCTCGTCGATGGTGCAGCGACAAGTGGTCATCCCGCAGGTCACTCCTGTCGAGGCCGGAATCTCGCTCCAGTATGCAATGCCGGGCCGGATAACCCTGAAGAGCGGCGAGGACGCCAAGAAGTTCTTCCTGCACGAAGAGAAGATGCCGGCCGATTTCAGCTACTACGTCTATCCGCGGGTCCGGACCGCGTCCTACCTGCGGGCGAAGGTGCAGAACAGCTCCGACTTCGTTTACCTTGGCGGCAAAGCCAACACCTATGTCGGCGACGAGTTCACCGGCAAGACTTCGCTCGCCAACGTCGCGCCGGGCGAGTCGGCGAACCCGAGCTTCGGAGTTGACGACCGGATGAAGGTACACCACCAACGGACCCGGCTCTTCACCTCCCGGACCGGGCTGTTCAGCAAGCGCACGCGGGTGGACTTCGAGTTCAAGACCACGATTGAGAACTACCATACGAAACCGGTAACGATGACCCTGGTCGAGCAGATTCCGACGTCGGCCCACGACGACATCAAGGTGAGCCTCACCAAGCTCGACACCCAGGGCGCGGTCGAAGACAAGGAGAACGGAACCTACACGTTCACCTTCGAGATGAAGCCGCAGGAAAAAGTGGTCGTGAACATCGGGTACGCAGTGGAGTATCCGACCACGACGAAGATTGCGGGTCTCTACGACGCCATCAACCCGGCGCGGGCACTCGAACTCGAACAGAAGTACGAGATGAAGAAGAAGTAACTCTCTGCGACGCGGGGACACCTCTCACGCGGAGTGTCCCCGCGTCGTGCCGCGGCTGTTCCGTGCCTGCCCACCGGAAACCGACGTAGAAGTCACGCAGTCACGAAGGACACGAAACGGACGGGATGAACCACCGATGAACACGGATAACCGGGCAGATGTCTCCGAGTGAACCATCTGTGTTCATCAGTGTCCATCTGTGGTTAATTTGACGCTGCGACCCGCGTGTTGGAGAATCAGTCAACAGTGTTGACATCCCGGCCGGCGCGCGGCGTCCCGGAGCGGGTCGAGTTCCTCGACCAGTTCCGGGGCTTCACCGTCTCGATGATGATTCTCGTGAACATTCTCTCCGGCTTCGCAATCGTCCCGGCATGGCTGAAGCACGCGACGACGATGGGCCGGGTGACGGTGCCCGATTTCGTCATCCCCACCTTCCTGTTCATCATCGGTGTCGCGTTCGAACTGGCGTTCCCGCGCAGCCTTGCCGCCCACGGTGCGGGCAAGACCGTCTGGCGCTTCACGCGTCGCAGCCTGGTGCTGGTCGCGTTCGGCATCCTCGGCTCGGTCTTGCTGCGGCACAACATCGCGCTGGAATGGGGCGTGCTTGAGACGCTCGGCATGGCCGGACTGGTAGCGCTGCCGTTTATGTTCCTGCGGCCGCGCTGGCGCCCGGTCGCCGCCGTGCTGCTCGTCGCGCTGTACGAACTCATCAGCCGGCTGGGTCTCCGGGCGTGGCTTCTCGCAAACGACACCGGCCACCTCGGCGGGATTCCCGGCGGGCTGGCCTGGGCCGGAGTTGTGCTGCTGGGTTCGCTGGCGGGAAGCTTCGTTCGGACCCGTGACGTGCGCGGGCTGGGCGTATGCTGCATTGCCGTGGCGGTGACCGGAATCGCTGCCGGCCTGCTGCTCAGCCGCTGGCTGCCGGTCTACAAGCCGCCGGTGACGATAACCTACCTGTCGCTGACCACCGGCACAGCCGCGGCACTGCTGCTCGCATTCTCCGTGCTCAACCTGCGGTTCCCGCCCTTCAAGGTCTTCGGCGTGAACGCGCTGGCAATCTTCATGCTGCACGGCATCATCCTCGTGACCGTGATGCAGCACGTGCCCGCGGCAAGCCCGCTACCGGTAGTTGTGCTGGTCCTTGCCTGCGTGTACGGACTCTGCGGCCTTGTGGCCGCCGTTCTCTACCGCTTGCGCGTGTTCATCCGGCTGTAGGACGACGGGCTCGCCGCGGCCGAACCGACCGGTTCGCGGCCGCCGGCAGATGCGACGAGGCCGGCCCGAAGGCCGGCCTCGTCGAGTTGAACCGTCCAACGGCGCTCCCGCGGACGGCGTTCAGCGCAGACCCGCGTACCCCTTTCGTACTCGCGTCGCTGACTGGAGCTGACCAGATTTGAACTGGCGACCCCCTGCGTGCAAGGCAGGTGCTCTCCCAACTGAGCTACAGCCCCGAAGCACTACCCACAGTAGCTTATCTTAGTCGACGATGCGCGCATGTCAACGCTCGGTCGAGAACTGACATACGCCGGACTGCAAGGGACAAAGTCGTAAGGACAAAGGACTAAGCAATCGGGAAAGGACAAAGTGCCACCGCGGCGTCGGTTTCGGCCTTACCACTTTCCGCCTTGCTTTGTCCTTTGTAATCACCCGAATAGTGCCGTCGTTCAAGCTCGGTCTGCGTGTGCCGGCTTGCGTCCGAGCAGACGGTGATTCTTCACGAACTTAAACAACTCGAACCAGGCGATGCTTACGACGCCGGCCCCGAAGCAAATCAGGACGTCGTTGAGATGCAGCACCGCGAACCGGAACAGGTGCCGCAGGAACGGCACGTACAGCACCAGGGCGAGAAACACCAACGCGCCGCCGACCACCCGCCAGAGCGACGCATTCGGCACCCGCACCGCGCTGACAATCGTGCGGGACCAGGAGCGGTTCGTGAGAATCAGGCTCAGGTTCGCGACAATCATCGTCGTGAAGGTCAGGGTCCGCGCCTCGGCCTCGCCCAGGCCGCGATGGAGCGCTATCGCATATACGCCGAGCACAATCGCGAGCACCGACAAGCCCTGCAACAGACTCAGGGTCACGGTCCGCCGGTCGAACAGCGGCTCGTTGAGCCGGCGCGGCGGCCGGTCCATCACCCCGCGTTCCTCCGGCTCCGCCTCGAACACAATCGAGCAGGACGGGTCGATTATCAACTCCAGGAACACCACGTACACCGGCAGCAGCACCAGCGGCCACTTAAACAGCACCGGCAGCAGGGCCATGCCCGCAATCGGTACGTGGACGCTGAGGATATAGGCGAACGCCTTCTTCAGGTTATCGAGAATCCGCCGGCCCTGCCGCACCGCCTGCACGATGGTCGAGAAGTCGTCGTCGAGCAGCACCATTGCCGCGGCCTCGCGGGCCACGTCGGTCCCCCGGCCGCCCATGGCGATGCCGACGTGCGCGGACCGCAGCGCGGGCGCGTCGTTCACCCCATCCCCGGTCATTACCACGATCTCGCCGTTCGCCTTGAGCGCGCCGACCAGCCGCAGCTTCTGCTCGGGCACCATCCGGGCAAAGACGTTGGTCGTCTTCACCCGCGCGCGCAATTCGGCATCGCTCATCAGTTCCAGCTCCCGGCCGTTGATTACGGTTGTCGGAGACTCCAGCCCGACTTCCCGGCCGATGTTGCTCGCGGTGCCCGCATAGTCGCCGGTAATCATCACGACCCGGATGCCCGCTCGGTAGCAATGCTGCACCGCCTGCTTCACCTGCGGCCGTACCGGGTCGCTAAATCCGACCAGCCCGAGCAACTCGAACCTGAAGTCATGCTGCACATCCGGCAGACCGGTCTTCCGGAACCGGGCCCGCGCCACCGCCAGCACGCGCAGCCCCTGCTCGGCCATGCCGTTCACGCGGCCGGAAAGCTCCTGCATCGCATCATGCGGCAGGTGGCACAGGTCGCCGATTGCCTCGGGCGCACCCTTGGCGGCAATGATGAAATCCCGCCCGTCCGGCGACTTCCAGACCCGCGACATGGCCAGCAGCTCGCGCGAGAGCGGGTACTCGCGCACCATCTGCCAGTCCCGGTGCACGTGCTCGGTATCGGAGAGCGCCCGCTCGCCCAGGTCGCGCAGCGCCCGCTCCATCGGGTCGACCGGCGTCTGCTGGCTCGCGAGCATCCCGTACTCAATCGTCTCGTGGCACGTATCCGGCAGGACTCTGTCCGCGACCCCGTCAATGTCGCAGAGCCGGCCACCGGCATGTACCTTCGAGACCACCATGCGGTTCATGGTCAGGGTTCCGGTCTTGTCCACACAGAGCACGGTCGCCGAGCCCAGCGCCTGCACCGCCTGCAGCCGGCGCGTCAGCATCTGCTTCCGCGACATCCGCCACGCCCCGAGCGCGAGGAACACGGTCAGCACCACCGGGATTTCCTCCGGCAGAATCGCCATCGCCAGCGTCAATCCGGCCAGGAACCCGCCCAGCAGGTTCCCGCGCGTCAGCGCGTAGACCACGACAACCAACACGCAGACCACCATGCCGACAAAGGCGAAGTTCCGTACCAGCCTGCGGGTCTCGGTCTCCAGCGGCGTGGCCTCGGGCCTCCCCTGCTGCAGCACCTTGCCAATCCTGCCCAGCTCGGTCCCGGCGCCGGTCGCCCGCACCCGGCTCAAACCCTGCCCCTGCACCACCAGCGTGCCCGAATAGACCGACGACCGGTCGTCGCCGCCCGGCCTGGCCAGCTCCGCCCCGGCCCCCCCCTCGAGCTTCCGCACCGGCATCGACTCGCCGGTCAGAAGCGACTCATCTACCAGCAGGTAGTTCGACTCCAGCACCACCGCGTCGGCCGGCACCCGGTCGCCCTCCACCAGCAGCACGATGTCGTCGAGCACGACCTCGCGGCCGGGTATCCGCGTCACCTCGCCGTCGCGCACCACCAGAGCGCGCGGGCTGGAAAGGTCGCGCAGCGCCTCCAGCGCCCGCTCGGTCTTCCGCTCCTGGTACAGGGTGATGCCGATGATGACGAACACGAACCCGAGCAACATCGCGGCATCGCGTATCTCGCCCAGCACGAGATAGACCGCGCCCGCGCCCAGCAGCAGCAAGAACATCGGCTCGCGCACGACCTCGAAAGCGATGTGCCAGATGTGCCGCCGCTTCCCGGTCGGCAGCTCATTATACCCGCGGCTCTTCAGCCGTTGCGCGGCCTCGGCCCGACTCAGCCCGGGAAACCGCTGTGCCTCAGGATTCGCCATAATTGTAAGCCAAGACTATGCCAGAACCCGCCGCCCGGGTCAAGCGGCGGGAATCAGCCCTCAGCCGTAATCGAGTAGGGGGGGCGACTTTGCAGCCGCCCCCTCTCACACCACC
>CAIVTL010000129.1 GCA_903908785.1 Caldifarciminota bacterium
CCCGCTCATCATTCTCGATGGCCTGGTCCAGAGTCTGCCAGCGCGCGAGTATCTCCCTTGCCCGCTTGGGCCCGACTCCGGGCACGCCCGGTATGTTGTCAACGTCATCGCCGCTCAGAGCCAACAGGTCCGGCACCAGTTCCGGCCCCACGCCCAGCTTCTCCTTTACGTCCTCCGGGCCGAACCGCTTCTCCTTCCACGGGTCGTACACGCTCACGCCGTCGCGGACAAGCTGGAGCATGTCCTTGTCCGAAGTCGCGATGGTCACTTCCAGCCCCCGGTGCTCGAACCTCCGCGCCAGCGTCCCCAGCACGTCATCCGCCTCAACTCCCGAGACCTCGAAAGTGGCAATCCCCCACGCCCGCACCATCTCCTTCACAACCGGCATCTGCGGCGGCAGCTCATCAGGCGTGGGCGGCCGCTGCATCTTGTACTCGCTGAACTTCTCATCCCGGAACGTCCGTCCCGGCGCGTCGTACACGACCGCGCAGTAATCCGGCTTCAGGTCCTTGAGCAGCTTCTTCAAGCACTGGGCGAATCCGTACACTGCGGAGGTGTTGAACCCTTTGGAGTTCCGTAGCGGGGCGCGGATGAACGCGAAGAAACTCCGGTAGATGACCGAATGGCCGTCAATCAGCAGCAGGCGCTTCACAAACCCGACCGAAGCCGCAGCGCCCGGGCCAGCGCGCCGGCACGGGCATAGGCCTCAAACGAAGAACCGGCATCCTGCCACCAGCCCTTCAAGACGTCGTAGGACAGCCTCCCCTGCCGGATGTAGAGGTTGTTCACGTCGGTTATCTCTAACTCCCCTCGGCCTGACGGCTTGAGCCTACGAATAACATCAAACACCCGCGCGTCGTACATATAGCAGCCGGTCACGGCCAACCGGCTCCGGGGCCGCTTCGGCTTCTCGACCACGCGCACGACCTTACCGTCCTGCACGTCAGCCACGCCGAACCGCTCCGGGTCCTCGACTTCCTTCAGCAGAATCCGCGCGCCCCGTCCCTGCCGCTCGAACCGGCGCACGTAGGGCAACAGGTTCTCCTCGAACAGGTTGTCGCCGAGGATGGCGACCAACCGGTCTCCCTCGACGAAATCCTCAGCCAGTGCCAGCGCCGCCGCGATTCCGCCCGCGCCCTCTTGGTACGTGTAGTGGATGCGCTTAAGCCCGAACTCCCGGCCGTTCTCCAGCAGGCGCAGGAAGTCGCCGGCCGCATTCCCGCCGGTCACGAGCATTATCTCCCTGATGCCGGCCTGCACCAGCTTTTCAACCGGATAATAGACCATCGGCCGGTCATAGACCGGCAACAAGTGCTTGTTGGTTATCTTAGTAAGCGGCAACAGCCGCGTGCCGAGCCCGCCGGCCAGGACCACGCCTTTCATCGGCCTGAGTATAGCCCGGCACCTCCGACCGTCAAGATAAGCCTGCGGGCATCGCGGGCCCTAGTCCTTGACAGCAACCGGCGGGACGCTATTCTACCTGCCACCCGCGCGCCGGACGTCGGGCCGCTGAGATGTGCAGGACACCGGACACCAGCGCGCGACCGTCCAGTGCTCGTGCGACAGCCGTAGGTATGGAACCGTTGAGAAAGGCAATGATGACCAAGTCAGGCAGGCAGATTCGCAAGGCGTTTCGCCATCCGGGCAAGGCCTTCCGGTATGGGATACGGAAGGTCAAGCAGACGCTGTTCTGGGACCGCTACTACGAGACAGTCCGCGACCCGAAGGCCAAGGCGCGCGTCGACATGGGCCCGACAATCCAGGCCGACGTCGTGTGTGAACTGAAAGCCAACGGGTTCAATGTGGTGGACTTCCACATCGACCTTCCTGACCTGCGCGATTACCTCGCCCGGGCCCGCTACGACAGCTACCCGGACTACTGCGGCACCGACATCGGACGGCTGCCGGAGAAGACCCTTGAGCACTACCTCGCCGCGAAGCTGCTCGATTTGTCGCGCGAGGACGTGTACATCGACGTTGCCACCTCGGACTCCCCGACGCCGGAGATATACCGCGAGCTCTATGGCTGCACGGTCTACCGGCAGGACCTCACCTACCCCCCCGGGGTCCACGGCAACAAGATTGGCGGGGACGCCGCCAACATGCCGGTCGCGGACGGGTTCGCGACGAAGATGTCCATGCATTGTTCATTCGAGCACTTCGAGGGCGACTCCGACATGCGGTTCATCCGAGAGGTGGGACGGGTACTGAAACCCGGTGGCAGACTGTGCATCGTGCCACTCTACCTGGACAACCGCTACATCGTCCAGACCGACCCTTGTGTCTACCCAAGAGGCAGCGTGCCGTTCGAGGACGACGCACTCCTGTGCTGCACCAAGGGCTGGGGACATCGGCACGGCCGTCACTATGACGTAGCCCACCTCAAGACTCGCATCGTGCCGAACCTCAACGGTCTGCATCCAACCATCTACGTGGTCGGCAACGAGAAGGCCGTCAGCCCGTCCTGCTACGTCAAGTTCATCGGTCTGTTCGAGAAGAGACCGACAACCCCGTAGCCCGGTCGGACGGCCGCTGCGGGACTCGCGGAACCCCTGAGGACCCGCGCCGAGGATCCGAACAGCCCGAGCGGGCAGGGGCCGCACGTATATCGGCACATGATTGTCGGGGGACAGAGTCAGACGACCCGTGATTTGGCCATGCGGTGCCTGGGGCGGATGAATGCGGGTTCGGAAGTTTGACACCTGTGCCAACGGTGCTAGACTGATACCATGAGCAAGGCACTGAGCGGTCTTGTCCTGTTCGCGCTGGGGCAGTTAGCCGGCGCGGGCATGATGGACCAGATGCTAATTCGTGATTCGCTGGCGCGGGTACACCCACGACTGAGGAGTCGCTGGTTTAGCGAGAGAGGCATCAAGCCGCCCGGTTACTTTGAGCCAAGAGCGCCGGAGAGCGAGGGAATCCGGATGCTTGGGAAATGGGGCAGGGGGCCTTCATACGAAGTCACCGGCCGCGACTCGCTCGTGTTCCTGTCACTCGGCAGTGAAGAAGCAATCATCAACTTCGCCAATCCAGACAGCCCGACGGTGCTCTCCGAGCCTCAGGCGATGGGCCTGGTCTGCCAAGCTGCGGTCTGGGACTCCTTTCTCTACCTCGGGCTGAACACCGGCGCGGCAGGAATCGAGATATGGAACATCTCTGACCCGCGCAACCCGGTCTTCCGTAACCGCGTGCTTACCCGGCTGACTGACTTCTGCATCAAGGACAGCTTCGCCTACGTGACCCAGCGGAGCAGTTCGCCCTCCAACGACACGTTCAAGGTCTACAACCTGGCGCATCCAGACAACCCGGAGCTTGTTGGGTTCTGCCGGGACAGCGGGCAGGCGGTCACGGTTTCCGGCAACACCGTCATCCTGGGCGACTGGTACAACCTCTTCGCCTTGGACGTGTCCGACCCTGCGAATCCGCGCCGTGTCGGCGAGTATCCCGGCTTCGCGCTGAACGTCGCGGCCAGAGGGAGCATCTGCTGCGCGGCCGTGAACTGGAACACCGACGATGACCACTTCCGGTTCGAGGTACTCGACATCTCGAACCCGGCCTCAATTACACGGCTGGGCTACCTGGACAACATCGGCGGCTACGACATCCATCTGGACCGGTCGTTGGCCTACGTCTCCGGGTACCAGAGCGGAGGTTTCGAGTTCGCTATCGTCAGCATAGCCGATAGCATACATCCATTGCTACTCGGCGGCTGCGTCACACCCGGCTTCAATGATGGAGTGTGGGCCGATTCGGATCGCTCACTGGCATTCGTCGCGGACGATTGGGAAGGCCTGAAGGTCATTGACACCCGGACTCCGAGTCAACCTGTCATCGACACAACGCTGCTCGCGGCCTGCACCGCGGAAGACATCTCCGTCACGGGTCATCTTGCCTGTATCGCCGAGTACATGGCCGGCCTCAAGTTGCTGGATGTCTCTAACCCCACTAGTCCGGTTGAACTCTCGGCGCTGGATACCGCCGGGCAGAGTCCGTTTTCGGAGGCGGTTGCGGCAAGCGATTCCTTCGCTTTCGTGGAGTGGTCACGTCCTACGTTTAGGTCAGTGAGCATCGGGGACCCGCTAAGGCCAAGCTTCGTGGGTGGTTGCTTGGTCGGCAATCCTGCCGACATCGTGCTCAGGGACACGTTTGCCTACACAGCGGGAGTGAGGCGTTTCCAGGTCATCAACGTCGCCCGGCCGCGTGAACCAGTGCTGGTGGGGAGCTGCACGCTGCCAGATGAGTCCGGCGGGATGTCCTTGCAGGACACGCTTGCGTTTGTCCCGAACGCGCCCACACAAGTTGTGAACATAGCAGACCCTGCGCATCCCACGGTAGTCGCGCAGATTGACCGCGATGCCTGGAACGTGTTCGTCCAGGATACGCTCGCATTCTTCGCCGGCGGCAACGGCCTGTTCATCTACAGCGTAGCCAACATCAACTCGCCGTACCTGATTGACTCATCCGCGTGGAGCTCAAACGTCTTCGATGTTGTCGTCTCTGACTCGCTGGCCTACGTCTCATGCGAGGACGGCGTTCGGCTTCTCAGCGTTGCCGACCCGTCCAACCCGATACTGCTGGGATTTCTTTCTACGCCCTACGGCGCGTGGCGAGTAGGCTATGCCGCGCCTCATCTCTACGTTGCCTGCCAGGAGGCCGGCGTTTGTATCCTTGAAACGTTGCCGGTCGGGATAGCCGAGCCAGCATGGCCCGGCGCGCCGCCGTCTTCGTCCGACACTTACCTCAGACCGTCGTTGGTCAGAGGCTTTGCGTGGGTGAGCCAACGTCAGGGCGGTCCTGCCACGCCCGTGGTCTATGACCACGCGGGTCGCGAGCAGGTACTGCCGCCCGGCTGCCAGACGCGCGAAGGCCGGTGGACTAGATTGGACATGCGGGGTCTGCCAACCGGCGTGTATTTCGTACGGTTCCCAGGCGATGCGGCGACCGAGGTGATGAAGATTGTCAAACTCTAGGAGGAGAACATGATTGGCAGAACAACTCTGGCGCTCGGGGTGACCACGGCGCTGGTCTTCGGACTAACGTCCGTTATCCATGTGGAGCCGATCAAGGCGGCATGGTCCGGCTGGACTGCCAGCCAGCCTCCGGGAAACTACGTCAGTGAAGTCCTAACCCTGAACGTTGACTCGCTTGGGCCTCCGGGGTACTGTGAGCTGTTCGTCGGGGACCAACAGGGCAGCGGTGACTACCAGCTCAGCGTGCGGTCGTATCCGGGAGGGCTCCTGGACTTAGCCACGGCCTCGGCGAGTCCGCCCGCTACCGGTCACCGCTGGCTGAAGTTCACGCTCGCGGTCGCTTACCCCGAGTCGCTGATCAAGGGCCGTCGCTATGAGTTCCACTGGTCAAGGGTAAACGGCTCACGGATTCAGTACTACTACAACTACTGTGCGACGAGGTACGACTCGATGATAGTGCCGGGAGAGGACCAGCCGCCGCCGCAGCCCGTCCGTCCGGCGCTGGCCATGCGCTGCCTTGGCCGTCTCAACGCAATAGACTCGCTAGATTTCGGCGCGGGCGAACCCGACTGGTGGTCGTCGGATACAAGCTACCATGTCAACCCGGCTACGTTCACTGCCCGCGTCGAATCGGCTAAGGTGCGAGACGTACGGCTTGACATCGACTGGCACTGCGTGCAGTTCACTGATTCGAATTCCTGGTACTTTGGGTTGCTCGACGCATCCTTGGGGGCTATTAAGAACTGCCCGGGGGGAAATGCGGGACACTTCCCCATATTTCTGAGCGATGTCAAGGTGCGGCATGACAGGATCGTCGGGCTGGTCGAGCGGATACTCGTTCTGCACAGGCAGGTGCCCGAAGCCAAAACCTCGCACGCGCTGGAATCCCTTGAGCGCACCATCGCCGCCACCGACAAACAGATTAGTCCACGGACTGACCGAGGCAGCAGTCCGTATTGGTGAGGTCAACGCATGAAAATCGCCTCATGAGCGGACAGAGCTCGGCGGTGCAGGACGACTTCCTCGCTGCGCACATTGCCAAGTTCATCGGTGATGTCGATGGCCGCAGCTACGGACCGCCGAAGTCGCTCGACGCCAGCAAGAACCCGTACGGTTCACGACGCGGTAGGATCCCGGACTACGAAGTCCGGGCGACGGATCGTACGTGTATTCTCCTGCGCTATTTCGGGGGACAGGTTTAATGTCAAGCCGTGCGTTAGCTGAGCTCCCCTGCGACCGGGTTGATGGTCGCGTCGGCCCGTTCTCGGCTGTCCCGTCTCTCTCGGCAGGCATGACGGCGCGCTGCGCCCGTGGGTCGTCCCCAC
>CAIVTL010000130.1 GCA_903908785.1 Caldifarciminota bacterium
CCCCGTAGTCCTCCCCGTAGTCCTCCCCGTAGTCCTCCCCGCTGGCCTCCCCGTTGTCCTCCCCGTAATCCTCCCCGTTGTCCTCCCCGTAATCCTCTCCGCTGTCCTCTCCGCAGTCCTCCCCGTAGTCCTCTCCGCTGTCCTCCCCGTTGCTCTGTCCATTGCTGCCCCGATTGTGGGTGAAGCTATGACCCCGGCCGCAGGTTCAAACGCACTTCACGACGGCCCAACCCGCACCAAATCCTTAGACTCGCCCAGCCCTAGCCGAGAATCCAAAACCCAAAATCGGAAATCCAAAACCGGCATGCCGCCAGCCCCGCCCGTTCTCTTCCGCCAATCTGCAATCAAGAATCTAGAATCCGAAATCGGCCAGCCATGGGACTCGCCCGGCCCGGTGCCGGTTTCACGGCCCGCCGCGCCGTCCGCCGCCCGCGCTGCCTGACTACTGCCTGCGGACTTCCCAACTTGACTCCAAACGCAGCGCGGATAACATGCTTCGATGACCGACCAACCCACCACATGAAATGCAGCATTAAGAATTGCAGCGGCGAATGTCAGGTCCGCGAGATTCCCCATACGGTCCGCCACCATGGCCAGGTAGTGGTGATTGACCACGTTCCGGCCGAGGTGTGCTCGGTGTGCGGCGACGCGGTACTCAGCCCAGAGACGGCGCGCCACATTGAGCAACTCCTGCGCAGCGCGGGCCGCCCCGTGCGCGAAGTCCCACTCTACGAATACGCCTAGCCATCCGGCCCGCGCCAACAAGCCGTTGATGCCCATATCCCCGCTCGTCTGACCAGCCGCCATGCACTTTGTGAGGAAGGCCACGCATGCCGGCGAGTACCGGCTGTTCCTCACGTTTGAAGACGGCAACGAACGTCTCGTGGACCTCAAGTCTCACCTGTCGGGAGAGGTCTTCGAGCCGCGCAAGGACCTGGCGTACTTCGGGCGATTCCTGGTCAACGAAGACCTGGACACGGTCGTCTGGGAGAACGGCGCGGACTTCTCGCCTGACTTCCTATACGAAATCGGCCAGCCGGTCTCGGAAGCGACCCGCGCGGCCGACCGCTAGCAGCCCCGGCCGCCGCCCGCCGCGAGTACGGACTACTTTGTGAGAACGACCTTGGTGACGCCCGACGCTTCACGCTCGACGCCAGACGCCAGACGCACGAAGTAGACACCGGGACTCAAACTTCCGACGTCGTTCGGGCCGGGCGCGAGGTCCATGACATTCCGGCCCGCAATGTCCAAAAACTCGCCTCTCACCTCTCGCCTCTCACCTTTCGCTTCGGGCAGAAACAGCACGCCACGGACGATGGACGGTCCGGCGTACATCGTTCCTCGTTCATCGTTCCTCGTTTCCGCGACCCCCGGCACCGGGTTCATCTTGCCCCAGACGCGGTCGGTGTTGTAGGTTCTGCCGTTCACCGTCCCGGCCCAGCCCTGATACACAAGGAACAACTGGCTCCCAGGCCCGCGTGCCAGCTTCGGAGCCTCCTGCCTCCCCTCCTGCATGACGACCGGCCCGTAGCTTGACACCACGCCCGCCGGTGTCACACGCGCTCCGCAGATGTCGAAGTCGTCGCCGCTGCGCCGGTCCGCCCAGACCACGAGGAAGTTCGTGCCGTCAAAGGCCACGGCAGGAGACACCTGAGAGTCTACCGCGGTTGAGATAGCGATGCCTTGTGTGTCTAGCACATTGCCTTGCGGCGTCACACGGCAACCGTAGATATCAGGGTCACCCCCGCGTTCGTCTTCCCACGTCACGAGGTAGTTCGTGCCATCAAAAGCCAAGGCTGGGTACTTCTGGAAACTCCCTGCGGTTGAGATAGCGATGCCTGCAGCATCAAGGACAATCCCGGCTGGCGTCACCCGCGCCCCATAGATGTCGCAGCCGGAGCCGCTGCGGTCGTCCAGCCAGACGACTAGATAGTCCGTGCCATCAAAGGCTACCGCTGGAAACTGCTGCCAGCCTTCTGCTAACGAAACAGGGACGCCTGAGGAATCAAGCACAAGACCTGATTGTGTCACCCGCCCACAATAGATGGAACTGTTGTGGCGGCCGTCTTCCCAAGCCACTAGGAAGTTCGTGCCGTCGAAGCCGACCGCAGAAGCCCACTGAAATCTCTCCGGCACTGTGACGTCTATGCCATCCGGGTCAAGCACGGTTCCGGCCTTACTCACGCGCGCAC
>CAIVTL010000131.1 GCA_903908785.1 Caldifarciminota bacterium
CCGAGAGTATCCGCCAGCACCGCGAGCACGGAATCGTTCCGAGTGTCCAGTACCTTGATGCTGTCGCCCCATGGAGGGCCGACATGCTCGTTGGCAATCCAGTAGAGCTTGTGCGTGGAGTCCACGCAGGCCAAGCGCTGGTTGCCACCCCCAGCGAATGGCCAGTCCATGCTCGCGATGAGGTAGAACGGCGACACGTGGTAGATATTCAGGTAGCCGACGCGAGCGATGTGGAGTTTGTTCTCGACCGGCGAGTAGGCAAAGGCCTGCACGTTCCAGTTTGTCAGCGAATCCACCACGATGCTGTCCTCGCCACACTTCACTACCTGGAAGCCGCCGTCGTGGAAACAGAACAGCATCTTCTGCCGCTCTGCCAAGATGAGATTCAGACCCCAATAGCGGAGATCTATGGTCTTCGTGACACTGTCCGTGCTGCAATCCAGCACCGCGACGTCATAGTCCGGGCCGTAGTAGCAGTACAGCCTGTTTAGGGCCGGTAGCCAGCAGAGGTCATAGGCACCGTCACCCAGGTCCAGCGTCCTCAGTACGGTGTCAGCCGCGCAGTCTATGACGACAAGACCGTTGCCCGTCCCGCAGTACAGCTTGTTGCTGGCCGGGCTGAACACTGGCGACCAAGCTCCGCGCGGCGGGACGATATGGGCGACCACTCGGTTTGTCCGCTCATCAATCACACCGATGCCGCCCCACCCGTCGCCCCAAGTGTAGTACAGCTTCTCTCCAACCGGGTCGCGGCACCAGTTCGTTGCCATCCCGTGCAGGGGGACTGCGCCTACCAAGCTATCGGAGTCGCCACCCATGATCGACATGGACGCGCCGGTGCCGCCGTACGGACTCGCCGCAATGCAGAGCACTCTGCTTCGTCTCGCATCCATCACCAAGATGTCCGGGTAAGCGCCCACTAGGGTTGAGGAGACAATGTCCAAGGTTGCCCCGTCAACCCGGTCCACCTTTCCACCGGTTTCCCTGCTCAGATAAATCCAGTTGTGAACCGTGTCACAGACCAGAGCCAGGTAGCCCGAGTGGGGACCCAACGGCGGGTAGCGGATGATAGAGTCACCGGATCCGTCAATCTGCAGAATCCACCACCAACCGCCTGGGCTGTAGAGGATGCCGTAGACACGCTCCGTTGAGTCGTTGCAGGCCAGGCTCGGCACGAGCAGGTCGTGGCCTATTCCTGCTATCCTAGCTACGACCGTGTCGGCCGTGGTCGAAAGAACCATGAGCGTGTCGCGCAACAGGTTCTCCTCGCCAATCGCGTACACTTTCTGGTTGCGACGACTGCAGCACAAGGCACGCGCAGACCTGACCGCGCCGATTCTGGCAACAATCGTGTCGGCCGCGCAATCTATCGCCACCAGCGCATCCGTGGTCCCCACGTACATCTTGTCCGTCGTCGGGTCGAGTACAAACAGCCCGGGGCTAGTCCCTACTGGGACAGTCGTCACCACAGAACCAGTCGCGCATTCTATGACCGAGACCGTACCGTCCGCTGTGTCCGCGCAATAGAGCTTGTCGCGTGATAAGTTGTAGCAGAGCGTCTTCGGTCCAGCCCCGACCTGAATCGAACCAACAATGGTGTTCGTCGCACAGTCTATGACGCCGATGCGACCTGCAGCCGGATACGAACAGTAGAGCTTGTCGTGCCGAGCCACAAGGCAAACCCCGCCGACGGGCGTTCCGGTCTCAATCCGCTTGATGCGCTGGTAGGTGTTGCCGTCCACCACGATGATGTCAGTTGACTCGCTGGCGACGTAGATGCAACCACTTGAACCTCCGACTGCCAGATGGTAGGGTTCATACAGCGGCCCGAGCGAATCCGGCAGCAGAATTGTATCAGGAACAGGAATCGGCTGTGCTTGCCCGACCGCCGCGCCAAGCACCAGCGCAAGCGCGCCCAGCAGTAGCTTCGGCCCGACGGGCCGGTTGGGTGAGAAGATAAGTTGGCTGCCACGACCACGAGTATTGTCACGGTCCGGCATGTTAACCTCCGGCTAGGCTCGAGTTGCGCGAACTGCCGGCGTCGGCCTCCGAGGGCAGGAATCTGCGCCGCCCCGCGTCCGGCGCCAATGGCGTATTATAGCGGCGACACCATGCCGCTGTCAAGCGGAGACATGTGTATGGCGTGCCCGCATAACCTATTGATTCATATAGGCTTACCCCACCACTGTTCTTTCTACCTCCGCAGAGAAATCGCCCGGCTCGCTCAAGGGTGCGCTCCGAAATCATCCCTTGACGCATCTCGCCGTCCCGCCTCCCGCCGTTCATTTGACTTCACGTGCCTGCCGACTTAGGCTTTCTGTGACGCGAAGAGAGATAGGTGATGTGACCCAAAAATGTCTTCGAACGAGCATTTCCGTTCTTGCTCGAATGTCGGCTGTCGCGGCAGTTGTGCTGCTGGCAGTCGCCTGCGGCAGCGCCACGCGGCATGAGACCGAGACCCCACTACGGAGCAACGCGCTGATGGCCGATTCCGCAAAGACAGTTGTGGTGCGGCTTGCCGGTCCGGACGGGAAGCCGAAGGCGCCCGAGTCCGTGTCCAAGGTTGTGAAGACGGACGCGGAGTGGAAGCGGCTGCTCACTCCCGAGCAGTACCGGGTCGCGCGCGGCCGGGGAACCGAACCGGCATTCTGCGGCGGATTGCTGGCGAACAAGGAGCAGGGCGTCTACTCTTGCGTGTGCTGCAGCCTGCCCCTGTTCTCGTCCAAGTCGAAGTTCGAGTCCGGCACCGGTTGGCCAAGCTTCTTTGCGCCCTTTGCAGCGGAGAATATCGTTGAGCGCGTGGACCGAACCTTCGGCATGGAGCGGACCGAGATACTCTGCGTGCGCTGCGATGCGCACCTCGGGCACGTATTCCCGGACGGCCCGCCGCCGACCGGGTTCCGTTACTGCCTCAACTCCGTCGCCTTGTACTTCACGCCGTTCACCGCTCTCAAGTAGCTCCGCCACCTGCCCCGCCCGCGCATTTGACAAGCTGTCCGTCCTCTCTACAATTCCGTGATGGATGCTGAGCCACGCGCGGCCAATGAGGCACGGCCGGACTGGTGGTGCCGAGTCCTGTGCATGCTTCTGCTTGCATTGTCCTGCGGCCTCGGTCTTGACCTGACTCGGTTCCGGGTCGCGCGCGCAGACGTGGTTCGGCAGAGTCTCTCTGTCGGCTCAGAGGCGCGCTTCCAGGACGCAGACGAGCAATGGCCGTATCTCCTCTTCGAACCTGGGTACTCATTGCTGCTCGACTCGCGCAGCGACACCCGCAATCTGAACTGGACACTGGATGCCGATGCGTGGCTCCAACGTGACAGGCTGTTCACGGATTCCCGTCTCACGCTCGCCACCGGCTACTCGCTGGAGTCTTACGTCCGTGGCGGCGCTGTCTTCGTGGGCCCGAGCGCTGAGGTTTCAGTCACCCCGGCGTACCGGGTGGAACTGGACAAGTCCGTGCAGCGACGGACATTGGAAATCCAGGCCGAGGCTCATCCCGGTCTGGCTTTCGGGGTCGGCCGGATTCGTGATGCCTGGCCGCTGCTCAAAGCACGCCGCATCAGCGATATCCTTGTGGCCGAAGGCGTAATCGACCGCGGCATGAGTGATGATGAGTTGCTCGACCTGTCGCAGTTCATTTCCCGCGCCTGGCGGCTGTTCGCGCTGCATGACCGGCCTGCGCGTTTCTACTACGACTCGCTCGAGACCCGCCTGCGCCAGCGCGGGACGATAGCCGCCGGCCTGCCTGCCCACGTCCTGATGCGGCTGGACGAGAACCTGTACGCCGGCACCTACAGGCGCGAATTCGGCGTCCGGTTTCATGTCGACGGGACTGCGTCACTCAAAGGTCAATACCAGGCCATACTCGAGCCGCACGCTGAACCCTCTCTGCACGGCACTGCCAACGTTTCGGGCGCGGCCACATTCGAGTTCGCCCGTCCGTTCGGCCTGCGGTGGACAACGACGGCCGAACTCTCCTATCATCCTGTCGGCTATTCCGGCGAGGGACTGGTTCACAAGTTCGACATCGTCGTCGGGATTTCCTATCAGGTGCTCGACCGACTCGACTTGTTCTTGACGCAGATGTCGGTGGCGAACACCGCCGGTCGCTCCGAACCTGCGGACTACAGCTCTACCACGACGCTGGGCACACACTACTACGTTGAAGACCAGCTTGGTATCACTGCCGGGCTTGGTGCCTGGTTCAACCGAACCGACCGAGGAATCAGGCTCGGATTCGAGTTTGGCTACGGGCGGCGGTGGTAACGCGATGAACTTTGTCTTGCTGCTGATGCTGGCCGCGCCTCAGGTCATGCTCGACCAGCGATTCGAGGACTTCCGCCTGCCCACCACGCGTACCTCAAGTTGGTCGTTCTCGTTTAGCCCGGGAGGACAGATTGCGGGCGGCAGTCAGGAATTCGGTCTGCCGGCCGAGGCGGGTTACTCGACCTATCTGGACGGCGACACTTTGTTTCACAGCTTTGGGGTCCGCGCCAGTACCGACCTCTGGACGCACTCGGATTCCGCAGTCGGCACACAAAGCCAGCGCGACCTGCTGCTCACCGCCTGGGACGAGTTGAACGCCTACCCATTCAACGTCCCGCTGCTGGTCGGCCTGTCGGCCGGAACCCGCGTCGATTTCGGCGCGGACAACGTACAGCGGGATTACGCGATACTGCCGGTCCGAAACCGGGATGTCAGCCTCGCACTCGAGCCCCGACTCGGGGCCGGGCGTCTGAGAGATGCGCGACCGGTTGTGCAGGCTCTCTGGATTGAGGAAGTGCTGAAGCAGGAGGGCATTCTCGACCGGGACCTGCGTGAATCCGAGCTGCAACAACTGGCTCGACTCGTCACGACTGAGGCAATGTACAGCCGGTTGCACGACCACGGCGAACGATACTTCTTCCAGACTCTTGAGGACCGACTCCGGCCTCTGGCCCGAAGCCCGGCCATCCCGGCACGCGTTTGGCTTCGGGTCAAAGAGGTGCTCCGACACTACGGCGAGCCGGTTGAAACGGGATTCCAAGTCGCGGCCGGCCTGCGCAATGACTGGTTCTTCAACCATGACCGAACCGCGTGCCCTGAGAGTGTGGTCACACGCGACACGGCCAGTCGCTACTCGCATTTCTCGTTCACGGTCAAGTCCGGGCATCCGTTCACGCCGCACCTCCGCTTCACTCAGTCGTTCGAGTACAATCTTCCTCTCCACCCGGACGAGCCGTGGCCCAGCCTCACGACCGACGTCGGCCTCATCTACGAGGTGAACGATATTTGGCTCGTACAGGCGGAGTGGTTCGGCGCATACTCCAGTTATTCCGGCCCTGACGAGTGTGAAGCCGCGCAGGGGACCGGCGAAGAGTGGTACGGCCCGAAGTATGACTACCTGTCACATGGCCCGTCAGCGAGTCTCTCCTATTTCTCTTCGGACCATCTTAGAGTGACTGCCGGGGCCCGGCTCAGTCTGTTCTCGTACCGGACCGGCCGCTACTCAACCGCCCGCACCACAGACGCCGAGTTGGATGTGCGCTTCGACGTCACGTGGCGGCCGTAGCGTTGGCTGCCTGCGTCGGGCGGGCGTTGACTAGGTAGGGGATACTCCGTACAATTTCACCGTGGGGCCGGCCCGGGCCGCCGGTCCGTTGCCCCCTCACGCGGACGCCATCGAGAGGGCGGACGCGGACCACAAAAGAGCGCGACCTTGGGTTACATTACTGGTGAGGTGTGTTTGAAAAGACACTGTCTGCCGGTCTTCATTATTGTTTGCTGTGCCCTGCCCCGGCAGGGCTCAGCCATGCCCCCACGCGACAACGTAAACGTCAGCCAGTCCGAGTACGCCGCGATGGCGCGGCTGGGCGTCAACGTCACGAAGACGCCGGTGCGCTCGACTGGTATGCGGGGCATCGTGAACGGACCGGGTTCGGTGCGGCCGCTGGTCGTGGGCACCATGCGTTTCCCGGTATCGGCAATCAAGTTTCCCGACTTTGCGAATACAAACAGCATCGCCCAGTTCGACTCGATGCTGTTCGGGACCTGGGCTTCGGGCTCGGCGCACGGCTACTACGAGCAGGTCTCCTACGGTCAGTTCCACATGACCGGCGCCACGAGCGGCTGGTACAC
>CAIVTL010000132.1 GCA_903908785.1 Caldifarciminota bacterium
ATCGCCGCCTCGTACCGCTTGCCCATGTCTTCACGGATGTCGTTGAGCGTGTCTTTCACCCGCTCGACATTGTACTTCTTCTTCCACCGTTCCGCTCTCTTCACCGGGTCACTCATGATGTACCTCCATTCGCAGGGCCTAACCCCTGCGGGTTTGATTCCGCTCGCGGGACAGGATTGAGCCTGACGCAGGCCCTTCAGGTCATGCCCCAAGAGCACGGTCGCTTCAGCAACGGACCGAACTCGCTTCATCTCCGAGAGCAGGGCGCTGCGCTTCAAGTGGCGCAGCCAGCACTGCTTAGGGAGGCTTCGAGTCCAACACAATACCCCGTCCAGAACCGTCAGTCAAGCGCGGCAAACAGACGGCATAAAGCAATGGAAATCAACACGATAGTCCGTCTAACCCAGCACTGGCATCTGGACTCGGCATTTGAGTCCCCAAGTGACTCCCCCAGTCACTCCGGGGGCGACCCCAGGCTTGACTTGTCAAGTGACTAGACAAGTGAACTCACCGGTGAATTGAACAGTGAATTGGCAGTTGAAGGCAGGACTTGGTTGCCGGTTGAAGTGCCGGTTGAATCGAGAACTGAAGTGTGGGGTGACTTGTCGGTTGACTTGACAAGTGATGTGCCGGTTGAGTGGTCTAATGAGGTGCCCACTGAGTGGTGGGTTGAATTGCGGGTCGAAGTGCCGAGTAAAGCGCCGAGTGAAGTGCTGACTGAATTGACGACTGAATTGCCGAGTCCAAAGTAGAGTGCTGAGTCGGATTGTGAGTCGGGGTGCGAGTTGATGGGCGAGTGTGGGCCTGAGGCTTGTGGGTATGACTGCGGCTTGTCTGACTTCAGGTAACGTCGTGAGCAGATGCAAGCGACGGTCGGCGATTCAGGTTCAGGCTGGAGGTTCGTGGGCCGAAGAGCGTGCTTCCATCCGCGAACAGGCGTGCCTCTTGAAGGGTTCGGGGCAGGCTTGCGCCCGCCCCGAAGAGCTATTGCCCGCCGCTTGCCGCTACTTGGTCAGCACCACCTTGGTGACGTCTGACGCTTCACGCTCCACGCCCGACGCCGGGCACACGAAGTAGACGCCGGGGGCGAGACGCGAGACGTCGTTCGGGCCGGGATGTAGGGCGAGCACCATGCGCCCGCTGATGTCGAGCAGCTCGCTTCTCGCCTCTCGCTTCTCGCCTCTCGCTTCCATGAACAGCACGCCGCGGACGATGGTCGGCAGCTTTGTTATGCGGACTTCGGGTCCCGCTGCTTCCTGCTGCCCGACGTGAGGTACGATCCGGTACACCGGGTATACCTCAAGGTTGCCCGCAAATGGTGAGCCGAGCCCGAGGTTGTTGGTCGTCGCAGCCTGCGCTTCGAGCGGCACGCAGCAGATGAAGTTCTCGCCCGCAATCAGCGAGTCCGTGCCCCAGGCGTAGGACCACGTGATGGAATCAGTGCCGGCGCCGCTGTTGACGGTCGCCCAACTCCATGCCTTCTGGGCGCTGCCCACCCGGTTGCATATACCCATCATCGGCGTCCGGCCGGGTATCGAGCGGTTCACGCCTTTGCCGGTCAGGGTCGGGCGTGCCAGCGCCGTCGTGTCGCCCGGCAGCCGGTTGAACACCGCGCGCACCTTCGTGTCGTTGGCCGACACATCGGTTATCACCGTCACGCTGTTGCCGTACTGGTTCGCGACGTAGGTCTTGTTCGTGACCGGGTTGACCGCCAGGGCATAGGGCGTGTCGCCGGTGGGCACCGTGGTCGTGTCGTTGGTCGCGCCGTCGATTACCGTCACATTGCTGTTGCCGGACTGCGCGACGTAGATTTTGTTCGTGACCGGGTTGACCGCCACGCCATTGGGGTGTCCTTCCGTGGTCACCGTGGTCGTGTCGTTGGTCGCGCCGTCGATAACCGTTACCGTGTAGTTGAGGTAGTTCACGACGTAAATCCGGTTCGTGACCGGGTTGACCGCCACGTCGGTGGGGATTTCGCCGGCGGGTACTGTCGTCGTGCCGTTGGTCGCGCCGTCGATTACCGTCACGTTATTGCCGGAGTAGTTGGCAACGTAGATCTTGTTGGTGACCGGGTTCACCGCCACGGCCGTGGGGCATGAATCCGCGGGCACCGGGGTCGTGCCATTGGTCGCGCCGTCGATAACCGTCACGTTGTTGCTGCCGTAGTTCGCGGTGTAAATCTTGTTCGTGACCGGGTTCACGGCGATGGCCCGGGGGTTGGAGTTCGAGCCTGTGGACACGGTGGTCGTGCCGTTGGTCGCTCCGTCAATTACTGTTACGTTGTCGCCGTAGGCGTTGGCGACGTAAATCTTGTTCGTAACCGGGTTCACTGCCACGGCCCTGGGGCTCGTGCCTGTGGATACGGAGGTCGTGCCGTTGGTCGCGCCGTCGATGACCGTTACCGTGTTGCTGGTGAGATTGGCTACGTAGACCTTGTTCGTGACCGGGTTCACCGCCACGGCCCGCGGGTTCGAGTCGGTGGTGACCACGATCGTGTCGTTGGTCGTACCGTTGATTACCGTCACGTTGTTGCCATCCGCGTTGGTGACGTAGATCTTGTTCGTGACCGGGTTCACCGCCACGGCCCAGGGAACCACGCCCGCCGGCACTGTGGTCGTGTCGTTGGTTGCGCCGTCGATTACCGTCACGTTGTCGCTGTCGTAGTTGGCGCAGTAGATTTTGTTCGTGACCGGGTTGACCACTACGACAAATGGGCCCGAGCCGGCGGCCACCGTGGCGGCGTCGTTGCTCGCGCCGTCGATTATCGTCACGTCGCTGCTGTTGTAGTTCGCGACGTAGATTTTGTTCGTGACCGGGTTCACCGCTACGAGTTGGGGGGTGGTGCCTGTGGCTACGCTGGTCGTATCGCCGGTCGCGCCATTGATCACCGTCACATTGCTGCTGCCGGAGTTCACGACGTAAATCCTATTCGTGACCGGGTTCACCGCCACGGATTGGGGGCTCGAGCCTGCGGGCACGGTAAGCGTGTCGTTGGTTGCGCCGGCAATTACCGTCACATTGTTGTCGTAGGTGTTGGCGACGTAGATCTTGTTCGTGACCGGGTTCACCGCCACGGCGCAGGTGCCTGAGCCGGTGATCACTGTAGTCGTGGCGTTGGTGGCGCCGTCGATTACCGTCACGCAGCCGCTGGTGTTGGCGACGTAGATTTTGTTCGTGACCGGGTTGACCGCCACGGCATATGGACCAGCATCTGTGGTTACCGTAGTGGTGTCGCTGGTGGCACCGTCGATAACAGTCACGTTGCTGCTGCCGTTGTTCGCGATGTAAATCCGGTTCGTGACCGGGTTCACCGCCACGGCCCGCGGGCCCGAGCCGGCGGCTACCGTGGTCGTGTCGTTGGTAGCGCCGTCGATGACCGTCACGTTGTTGCCGGCGTAGTTCGCGACGTAGATTCTATTCGTGACCGGGTTCACTGCCATGGCCTGAGGCTCCGCGCCGACGGGCACCGTGGTCGTGACCCAATCCGCCGAAGCGGTTCCGATGCTTGCGGCGACCGCCATGCAAATCGCAAGCATCCCGATTGTACGACTCTTCTTCGCTATCATCTGTCACTCCTCTCGGGCGTTCTCTTTGCCTGTGCTCAATTGCGTCTGTGCGTTGCCGGCCACGAGCGGCTGGAACAAGACACGAGTTCTCACGGGTCTTCCCTTGGATTTTCCCCGGCCGAAATCCTCCGGCAGGGTCGCCCCCGAATCGCCGTCCAGCCTACCCCATTCCGGCCCGTTGTCAAACTGCCGCTATCCTCCCAAGAACCGAGATAGGAGTCTGCCACCAAGACACAGAGACACCAAGATGGGTTCGGATGGAAATACTCCGCGTCCGCTTGGCGGTCTTCGCGGTTCTATCCCGGTTTCCGGGCATCCCGCGCAGCATGGGCGGCAGAGCTGCATCGGTTCTTCCTATCTGGCGATTACTACCTTGGTGATGCCTGACGCTTGACGCTCTACGCCAGACGCCTGACGCACGAAGTAGACTCCGGGTGCGAGCGAATGTACGTCATTCGGGCCGTAGCGCAGGTCAGCCACCTTGCGGCCGGAGATGTTCAAGAGGACGATTTCAGATTGCAGATTGTAGATTGCAGATTGTAGATTGAGGACGCCGCGGATGACCGTCGGTCCGTCAATCGCCATTCGCCAATCGCCATTCGCCATTTCCTCGATGCCGGCCGTGACGTGGCAACTGTCGAGGACCCAGTTGTCCGGGTCGGGGGTCAGGCTGAGAGGTTCTGCGGCCAGCATGAAGGTGTCGAAGGCCAGCGTATCCTGCGGATGGAAGACCACGAGCGCGCTCTCGCCCGTGCAGTTGAACCGGACCGGGTAGGGCATGTGGAACAGGCGGGCGGAGTTGGTGTCGTTGCGCTGGGCGAGCGTGGCTTCGACCCGCCAACTGTCGCCGAGCGGTTGCTTGTTCCACGTGATGGTATACTTCGGGTAGCCACGGTCGTACACCCATTCGTTGAAGAACTGGTCGAGGTCCAGTCCGGAGAACTGCTCGTTGATGCGCTGGAAGTCCTTGGTCGAGGCGGTGCCGTACTTGAAGCTGTCGCCATAGGCGCGCAGGGCCTGGAAGAAGACGCCCGGGTTTTCCCAAGCGGTGTCGCCCTCGACGAATTGCAGCATACGCAGCACCCAGGAACCCTTGCAGTAGATGATGCCGGTGTTGTAGATTTCGGCCGGGGGCGGGTTGTATATCGGGAAGTCGCGACTGCGGTGCTGGCTGATGTAAGTGCCCGCTTTGCCCGAGATATAGGACCGGAACGAGGAGCGGCCGTTCAGGTGGCCGTTGTAGAGGCACTCGGCCCAGGTGGCGAAACCTTCGTTGAGCCAGACGTTCGCGAAGTCCACGCAGGTGACCATGTCGCCCCACCACATGTGGGACAGTTCGTGGGCCATGCCCATCGGGTCGCCGCTACGCAGCCACTGGGTGTGAATCATCGTCATGGTCTGGTTCTCCATGCCGCCCCAGGGGAAACCGTAGTAGCCGGGAACCATGCCGTACTTGTCGAACGGGTAGTCGCCGAACCGAACCGAGTCCGAGAAGTAGGTCACCATGTCGGGAAGCCGGCTGAAATTCGTCACCGACACGGCGGAGTCCGAGGGCCACGTGAAGTAAATGGAAGGCAGCGTGTCGCCGTTCTGGAGCGGGATGTTATGCTGCCAGGTGGCGAAGCGCGAGGCCGAGAAGACAATAAGGTAGGTGGCGATGCTGTAGGGATGGCGCCAGAACCAGGTCTTGGTGTGGTTCGCCGTGTCGGCCGTGACCGAGTCGAGCAGGCCGTTGGCGCAGGTCTGGAACGTATCAGGCGTGGTCAGGTTGAGTTCCACGCCCCGTTCGGCCTTGTCCGACGGCTCGTCGTAGCAGGGCATCCAGTAGCGGGCGTCTTCCGGCGGCGTGCAGGTCATGCAGTAGGCACGGGAGACGGTCGGCGGCCGGGCAAAGAAGTAGCCGCGCTCGGCCGCGGTGGACTCGCGGTGGAAGAAGATGTCGAGTACCGTGGAGTCGCCCAGCGGGAGCGGGTTGTCGAGTTCGACCGCGAGCAGGCCGGTGGGCGTGGTGAAGGCGAGTGGTATGCCGTTACGCCTGGCCGAGTCGCAGACAAGGCTCACGAAGTTGAGAGTGCAGACGAGGACCGCGGACACGTCACTGCGGATGGAAAGCGCCTCGTGCGCGACGTAGGACTTGTTCGTCATGGGCAGGTTGATGTCCAGCCGGTAGTGGCGGACATTGTACGAATGGAGCGACTCGGCGGGCACGAGCGCCGCGCCGCGAGACGCGGCGCCAGCCCCGGGCTTGCCCGCGAGCCAAGGTTCGTCGAACCAGGCATCAGATTGCGCCAATCCCGCAGCCGTTAGTATCAACAACAACGCTAGTGTCTTCATTCCGACTCCTCTCTCCTCACTCTTCCCTCTTCACTCTTTCAGCAGTTCTGCTATCTGCACCGCATTCGTCGCCGCGCCCTTGCGCAGGTTGTCGGTGACAATCCAGAGGCTCAGTTCCTCCGGCTCCGCGCCTTGTCGCACGCGGCTGACAAAGACCGAATCGTTGCCGCGGCAGTCAATCGGCGTGGCGTAGTCATTGCCCGCGCGCAGAACCACGCCGGGCGCGTCCTTGAGCACGTGGAGCGCGTCCTTGACCTTCACGGCTTGAGAGAACCGGCAGGTCACGGCCAGCGAATGGCCGACCGAGACCGGGACGCGGACGCAGGTCGAGTTCACCTTCAGGTTCGGCAGGCCGAGTATCTTCGCGGATTCCCGAGTCGTCTTGGTCTCCTCGCCGTTGTGGCCGTGCGCGTCGAAGTCGGCAATCTGCGGGATGACGTTGTCGGCAATCTGCGGGCCGAGCGGGCTGCCCTTGGAGTCCGGAGTCCGGCGCAGGGCCACGAACTCGTTTTCGTAGGAAAGCTGTTCGACCGCGGCCTTGCCCGCGCCGGAGACCGACTGGTAAGAGGCAATCCAGAGCTTCTCAAGGCCGAACCGTTGGTGCAGCGGGTTGACGGCAACCACCAGCGGAATCGTCGTGCAATTGGGATTGGCGACGATGTTCTTGTGCCCCTTGAGCGAGGAGGCATTGACTTCGGGCACGACCAGCGGCACGTCGGGCTTGAGCCGGAACTCGCTCGACTTGTCGATTACCGGGCAGTGCTTCGCGACCTGCGGCACCAGCTTCCTCGCAAGGTCGGCCTCGAGGCAGAAGAAGGCGACGTCCAGGTCTTTGAACCCTTCCGGGTCGACTTCCTGCACTTCGTACTCGCGGTCACGGAACTTCAGCTTCGTGCCCGCGCTCTTGGCCGAAGCGAAGAGGCGCAGGTCTTCAATCCTGTGCGGGCCGGGTTCGAGGATGCGCAACAGCGTCTCGCCCACAAGCCCGGTCGCGCCGGCAATTCCGATTCTCTTCATCGTGCAGACCTCCGAATCTTACCACAAAGACACAAACACACCAAGGTAGGTTCCGTGGACGAAGGACAAAGGACAAGGCAAGTCCGAGACCCTAAGCGCAAGTCCGCTCTCCTAGTCTGGTCCGGGTTCCGAACCCATCTGTACTACAAGCGTGCAGGATCATCGTTTTCGCGACGCTATTTCTCTCTGCCGCCTCTGTCCTGAGGCCATCGGGGTCCTGAAGACCGTCGTCAAGTGCCACCCCCGGCGACGC
>CAIVTL010000133.1 GCA_903908785.1 Caldifarciminota bacterium
CCTTCGATGCACGGCCCCTCAGCCAACGCCGACGCTCGACCCCTGCAAGGCATTTATCGTCATCTTCTGCGCGCATTTGGCCCCCAGCACTGGTGGCCCGGCGACACGCCACTGGAAGTAGCCGTCGGCGCGGTCCTCACCCAGAACACGTCCTGGGCCAACGTCGAGAAGGCGATAGCCGTGCTCAAATCCCATCGTCTGCTCTCGCTCGACAAGCTGACACGGCTCTGCCCAACCCGGCTCCCCCCGCTCATTCGTAGCCCCGGGTTCCATAATATCAAGGCTCGCCGGCTGACCGCGCTACTCACGTGGATCAAGGCTCAGGGCGGCTTCCCCGCCCTCAAGCGAATTCCGACCGCTGACCTCCGCCCCCTGCTCCTCGCCTGCTACGGCGTAGGCCCGGAGACAGCCGATTCCATTCTCCTCTACGCGCTCAACCGCCCGGTATTCGTGATTGATGCCTACACGCGCCGCATTCTGTCCCGCTACGGCCTGATTGCCGGGGACGAACCCTACGAGACACTGCGTGGGATGCTCGAATCATCGCTGCCGCGCAGCCCGAAGCTGTACAACGAGTTCCACGCCCTGCTGGTCAAGCTGGCCAAGGTGAACTGCCGGCCCCGCCCCCTCTGTGACTCCTGCCCGTTGGCGTAGCCGCATAGTAAGGGAATCAAGGGATCCAGGGACCAAGGGACCGAGTGTCCGTCCCCTATCCCTTCATCCCTTTGTCCCTCTATCCCTTTGTCCCTCTCTGACTTGTTTGACTTTCGCGCCTTCGCCTCTAACATTGGCCTGTGTTCCTGCTTGCCCTCCTGCTGCTCGCCCAGCCTGTTGACACGACCGCGGCCGATTCGAGCCACCGCGACATCATCTATTATGGCGGCAAGCGGGTAATCTTCTTCGCCAAGTCCGAGGAAGTGGTTCTGCTCGACTCGGCCTGGGTGCGCTATCGAGACATGTCGGTCTATTCCGACTCGATTCACTACGACGTGAAGAAGCACGTGCTCACCGCGCACAAGGATGTGCTGTTTAACGCCGGGTCGGAGAACATCACCGGCGCGCTGCTTAGCTATGACGTCGACTCACATAAAGGCATGATGCGCACGGCTCGCACGGCGGTCGAGAATGGATTCTTCAGGGCCGACGAGGTCTGGCTGGTGCGCGAGCGGGTGATGGACGCGCGCCGGGCGTCGTACACGACGTGCGACCGGGAGCACCCGCACTACGTCTTCTATGGCCCGCGCGTGAAACTGTTCATGGATGACGTGGCGATAGCCGAACCGATGGTGTTCAAGCTCTTCAACACGCCCATCCTGGCCGCACCGTTCTGGATGGTCCCGGTCGCGTCCAAACGCAAGTCCGGCCTGATGCCGTTCAAAATCGGCAACTCGCAGACCGAGGGCTTCTACTCGAAGAACCTGGCCTACTACTGGGTTATCAACGACTACTCGGACATGACGTTCTACGCGGACCTGATGACGAAGAAAGGCCTGCAGGGCCGCGCCGAGGCGGTCTATGTAGTCAATCCCTACGCGCAGGGCAACATCAACGCCTCCTACATTCGCGAATGGGACACCCAGCGCCAACGCTACAGCGTCAGCGCCGCGCACCGGTCCGAGCGCTTCCTGTTCGGGTCGGAGCTCGACGGCAAGCTGGACATCATGTCGGACGCGACCTACATCCCCGACTACTCTGAGAACCAGCTCGAATGGCTCAAGCCCGACCTCTTCTCCTACGGACAGATTGCCAAAAGCCTGCGCCACGTGGGCAGCGTCACGGTACTGGCGCAGCAGAAGACCGAGTTCGCGAATCACACGCGCTGGGCCGACCTGCCCTCGGTTCGGCTTTCGCTCTCGCAGCGCCCGATATTCGCGGGCTGGGGTCTTGCGCCCTCGGCCTCGTTTCTGCATCACACCCAGAGCTACCTCGACTCAACCAACACCATCGACACGGCCCGGCTGCGCGACCTTCGGGGAAACGCCGCGGTCGGCATCTCCAGCCCGTCCTACTCCATCGGCACGCTCGGGGCCGCGACCGTGTCCGAGGGACTCGCGTTCTCTGAGGCCCGGTCATACTACAACGACAGTCTGAACCAACGGCCGCGCAGCATTTCGAGCGGGCTCGCGGCCAACATGGACCAGCGGTTCCTCGGCACGTTCGGCCTGACCGAAGGTGTCGGCCTCACCCAGAGCGACAACCTGCGCGATTCACTGCCGGTCTCGGTTCGCTACACCGGCAGCGTCTCCAGCCGCGTCACTCTCTACCGGGTCTACAGCGTGACTGCATTCGGCATGCGCGGACTGCTCCACACTGTATCACCAACCGCTGCCCTGAGCTACGAGCCGAAAGTTGACTCGGGCCCCCTGTTCGGCCGGCCCCACCTGCTCGACCCGGAGAATGCACTCGTCAGCCTCGGACTCGGCAACACCTTTCAGGCCAAGGTCGATACCCTGCGCACGA
>CAIVTL010000134.1 GCA_903908785.1 Caldifarciminota bacterium
ACATCCTTTAGCTTGGCCTTGGAGTTCGTCATCACAGCGTAGGAATCAAGCAAAGCCTTGAACAGCGGTTCATGCTCAGATTTGACTGTTGCTGGCTGACTCTGACTATCAGGGACGCTAACCGTTTTGTCTGTATCCGTCCCGACCGGTCGGCGTTCGGGGTTCTCCATCAGGCGAATACTACTACTGCGGGGCTGGGAGTCAAGGCAGTTCGTCGGATTGCGGCTCGTCGGCCGCGTCCGGGTCCGGTTCGCAGCGGGTCTCAGCCTCAACCTTAGCCTCAACCTCGCCGAGGTCCTGCCTCATCTTCCGCAGGTAGTCGTCCGGCAGCATGACGGGATGCCAGCGGTTGGTCTTGGGCACGAGGTCATTATGCGGAATCGGGCACCGAAGTCAAGCCGGCTGGCCGTCAGGGCAAGTCCGCAATCTACAATCAGCAATCTAAAGTCTAGAATGCCCAATGGGCGGGGCGGGGCTCAGGAGTTCGGCGCGGCGGGCGAACGAGAACGGTTGCCGTCCCCGGGTCGTCCTGCTAGTCTGAGGCCATAGCATCGTCACTTGCCTCCGTATGTCGCATCGAACTCGTCCAATATCTCACGGAGATGAGTCGCCAGTTCCCTGCGTTTCTTCACTGCCCACGCCGGCATGCCACGACCAGCGTTCACAGACCCCACACTCTGAGCGGCAAGGTAGATGGCTTCATAAGTCTCCATGAGGTGGACGGGAAGTTCGACAGAACGCAGTATGGACATCAGGTTATCAAAGTTCTCCCTTGCCAACTCGTTTCGATGAGGATACCGTGTCCGTTCAGACGCGCCATCGATCCCGGTCAGCAGCACTTCCCTGCACCGGTCCAGCAGTCCCGCGCGCTCGACCCACATTTCAGCGGGCTCCCGCCCGACCACCTCCGTTACAGCTTCGAGGTTGGGAACGGGGTTCGTAAGTGCTTCATATTCGCGCACGGCCAAGTCTGTTTCTTTCAGCTGTGCTCTTACGCTGTCAACCCGAGCATCGGTTGGCGCCCAGCACATGTCCATCTCCGCAGCCAGAAGCGTCTGGATTGGCAGCCGGGGCTGCCACCACCAGTAGTCTATCTTCGGTATCTTATAGTGCAGGTTGAGGACCGCGCGAGCTGGCATTGCCTGCAGTTCGGCCACGCTTGGATGCTTGTGGCGTTCTGGTGCCCGGTCTATCTCCGCGATGAGAAGCTGCTTCACTCGGTGCCAGCAGGACTTGGCCATCTCGACGACCTCTTCGTCCCAGACCTTCCACGACTCTGCTATGGCCTGTGAGATGACAGATGACGCTCCGGCCACTGCGGCATCGACATTGTTCGTCTGGTCGGTCGGGTCATACTCCACTGGGACAACTCCATCTAGGTCAGTTGGCAGATGCAGCCTGGTTCCGCGGGGCACCACGAAGAAGACTCGTTCCCGTCCGAGCTTTCCTAGGAACAATCCCATCTCGAACACAACGTTGTCGCGTGGTGCATCCAGTATTTTCTCGCGCTTGTTTACCACGTCATCGGGTGCGAACACGAATGCGGCGTAGTCGAACTCATCGAGTGCTTGGCAGATGCTCTCGATGTTGGTCTTGCTCGGCCTGAAGATGCCCTTGGACCAGACCGTCGGAATGGTCCTGCGCCTAAGCCGCTTCTTGAGAGCATTCGCCATGTCGAGGCGTTCGGTCGAAGATCCTATGAACAGCCGAGGCTTGCGCGTCATGGGTATTGCGAGATACACCCCGCATCTTCGCCTTTGGTCGAGGATGGGTTCTGCCCGGTCATGGACAGGATTCTAGGACTCGCAGGCAGGAATGTCAAACCGGCGGGGCGGGGCTCAGGAGTTCGGCACAGCGGGCGGGCCGGGAAAGCCAATCGCGCGGGCGAAGACCGGTCACTATCACTGGCAGTCCTAGCGCACTATGCCGGCTTCCTTGAGTAACTTCGTCATCCTCTCTGTAGCGCCCCGCGACTTCGCCTGCGGAGACTCTGAGGTATCGCTGGGTGTGAAATACCCCGAGAAGAGTACGCGGCCACCATCCTTGCGGACGAGCCTCAGCCAGAGCTTATCCTCAGCGCCACGCACGAACACCACATAGCCCGCATCCGTTGTCTTGACGGCGTCAACCACGTCACCGCTAGTCGTCTTGGTTCCGGACCCGCGTGAGCCACCCGCGGCCATCGCGGAGTTCTTTCCCAGGAAGGCGAATCCAGTGGCCGCCTCAGAACCATCATAATGCTCAATTTCCTTGACCGAAGTCGGGCGCTCGAAGACTTGGCAACCACAACCAATGAGCAGTCCCGAGACGTAGTCCGCGGCAGCGAGGTCCAGATTCGAGAATGATGCCGGCATGACGGCCAGCGTCGCCGCGTCGGGTATCGGGTCCCTCGCCACATACTGCTCCACGTAGACTGTCGTTGCGCACGCGCTGACGAGCAGAACCAGTGCGACTATCGGCACTCGTATACCATTGTGCAAGCGGTCCATGTGCTCCTCCTAGAATTCCGATTTCGGCGGCATGCTGCCTAACTCAAAATCCGTCTCGGCCGGGCCGGGTTCGTGGTTCACCATCAGGCGAAGCGTACCAATTCGGGCCGGGAAGTCAAGGAGTCATCGGGCGCGGAGCGCCCGAGTTTGCAGGTTGCAGTTGGCAGGTTGCAGTGGCGGGCATAACGAACCACGGGACACGGTGCGCGGTCAACAGTCTATGGCTTGGGCACCTGTGCGTAGATTGACCCGGTATCGTTCTGCGAACACTCGTTCAGGACGTCCGACAGGGCGCGGAATCGCAGTGGGTGCTCGCGCATGTGTCGCAACGCCCGCAGGTCATCCAGGTCTTCAACTCGCTCCAGCAACTCCTCGTATTCGGCAATGTCGAGAATGACCGCCGACAGCTTGCCGTCGCGGTACACCGGTTCGCGTTTGCGCGTAGCCATACCGGATTCTAGATGGTCCGGACAGGATGTCAAGCCAGCAGGGCATCGGGTTGCGACTGGTCGCCTAAATCATTCGTCCACTTGTCGGAAGGCCATAGATGACATCGGGGCTCGTGCCGAGTGCCTTCGCGATGTCTTCCGGCAGTTCAAACTCAGCCACCTTCTCGTCTTCGGTGACGTCGCCTGCAGCACCACAGTCAAGCAGGCGCGTCGGGTCGGGTCGAATGACGAGCCATGGCTTAGTCTCAAGTTTGTAGGCGTATAAGCCTACAGGCAACCCGCCCGGCTTCGAAGTGTATCTGCTTGCGGGGCAATGTGTTGGGTACACGGGGCAGAAGTCAAACCCCCACCATGGGAGCAGCTCTCGGAAGTGCCCTCGAAGTCGCCATGGAAGTTGCACTGCAAGCAGCTTTCCAGGTTACTTTGAGGAGAGCTTTCCCGGTTACTTCAGAGACTACCTCAAAGGTTGCGGCCCGCGAAGCTCTACCCGAAGCTCTGCCCGGTGCTCTCCGCGATGCCCTGACCGGCGCGGTCCGACGTGCTCTCCTGTACGTTCCGCAAGACGCTCTGAACGTTGCTTTCAAGGTTGCTTATGAATCAGCTTCCAGAGCTGCTTCCAGAGTTGCTTCGTCGATTGCTTTCTGGAACCGGCCTTGTCACGCGCTACAGAGTATAGGATTGGCCGAGAATGAGATACCCTCATTCTTTCGTCCAAACCGATGCTGGATCAGCATGGCGCGAGTGGCCGTGCGCCTGCGCGGTCACTTGCGGACGCCGTATTCTATCCCGGTTGCTGCGCGGCGGCAGGACGCGAGGGCTTGGCGCGGCGGGTGAGGGCGAGGGCGGCGAAGAGGCAGAGCAGGGGCTCGATGGGGGCGCGGAAGCGGGCGTCGCCGACTGTGCCGGTGAGAAGCGTGAAGTAGAGAATCGGCAGGAGCAGCCAGAGCAGGCCGCGGGTGCGGCGCAGGAACAGGGCGATGAACCCGAAGACAATCAGGATGAGGTTGAAGAGCGCGGCGGCGGCGAAGACCACGAGTACGTACGGCGGAGCGCCGCCCGCGCGGGCCTGCCACGCGCTGCGGAACGCCTCGACGACTCTGCCTTTGGCCAGCAGGCCGATGGAGGATTGGAGCACGTTCGGGCTGCCCTCTGCGGGCGCGGCCCCGGCGTGAATGAGGAGCGGGCCCGGGCTGATGGGCGTGAGGAAGTCGGCGAGGAATCCGAGCAGCCATACCTTGGCGGCAAGCGCGGGCCTTGCGAAGAAGTGGGGACGGGCAACCGCGGCGAGCTTTGGCCACATCGTTGCTTCGTCGTTGGTGTCGAGCGGACCGAACCTTGCCCGTGCTTCGGCCATCATCGAGTCGCGCGCCTGCGGGATGGTGATTCCCTTTTCCGAGGCCAGCACGGTTGCGGCGTCGTAGAGGTAGATGTTGTGTTCGGACGCGGTGGAGATGATGTAGCGGCCGGTCTTCGTGCCGTTGCGGATGACCCAGGGCGCGACGACAATCGAAGCGCAAGCAAGGAGAAGCAACGGAAGGATGAAGGATGAAGCATGAAGGATGAAAGAGGAACGAGGAACGGGGGATGAAGAACGAGGAACGAAGAACGAAGAACGAGGAGCTCGGAAGAGGACGTAGACGGCGAGGAGGAGGGGGAAGAAGGTGGCGATGGGGCGGGTTAGGATTAGCAGGCCGGAGCAGGCACCGGCGGCGACTAAGTCGGCTATGCGGCCGGCGAGGCGGTAGCGGTTGAGCAGGAGCAGGCAAATGAGGAGCAGGGGCGTGAACAGGGATTCGGAAACCAGCTTGGATGAGAGGAACGCGAGGTTGGGGCTGAGCGCGACGAGCAGGGCGGCAAGGGCCGACGGAACAGGCCCAAGCTCAAGCTCCCGCGCGAGCTTCCACGTCAGCCAGAC
>CAIVTL010000135.1 GCA_903908785.1 Caldifarciminota bacterium
CGGCACTATCAATGGCAGGCCGGTGGCTGTCTTTTCCCATGATTTCACGGTGTTCGGCGGGACGCTCTCGCGTGTGTTCGGGGAGAAGGTCTGCAAGGTGATGGATATGGCGATGCGCACCGGGATGCCGGTCGTCGGGCTGAACGACTCAGGCGGGGCGCGGATTCAGGAGGGTGTGGACAGTCTCGGCGCGTACGCGGACATCTTTCTACGCAACACGCTCGCTTCAGGCGTCATCCCGCAGATATCGGTCGTGCTCGGACCAACCGCCGGTGGCGCGGTCTACTCGCCTGCCCTGACCGACTTCATCATCATGTCCGAGCGGACGAGCTACATGTTCATTACCGGGCCCGAGGTCATCAAAGCGGTAACCCGGGAAGAGGTGACCAAGGAGAAACTCGGCGGGGCCGCGACGCACAACGAGACCTCGGGTGTGGCCCATTTCAAGGCGATTGACGACAAGGATGCGTTGGAGATGTGCCGTAAGTTGCTCTCGTATCTGCCGCAGTCGAACCGTGAGAAGCCGCCTAAAGAGCCTACGCGTGACGACCCGAGCCGGCCGTGCGAGGGCATCGACGAGATAATCCCGGACGACACGCGCAAGCCGTACGACATGACCCAGATAATCCACAAGGTCGTTGATAGGGGCAGCTTCTTCGAGGTGCAGAAGTTCTGGGCGAAGAACATGGTCATCGGGTTTGCACGGATGAACGGCGAGACAATCGGCATCGTCGCGAACCAGCCCCGGTTCCTTGCCGGGTGCCTCGATATTGACGCCTCATGCAAGGCAGGCCGGTTCGTGCGGTTCCTCGACTGCTTCAATATCCCGATTCTCACGTTCGTGGACGTGCCCGGATTCCTGCCCGGCACCAACCAGGAGTACGGCGGAATCATCAGGCACGGGGCCAAGCTGCTCTACGCATTCTGCGAGGCGACTGTGCCCAAGGTGACGATTATCACGCGCCGGGCATACGGCGGGGCCTATGACGTGATGTCGTCCAAGCACATTCGCGGGGACTTCAACTTCGCGTGGCCGACCGCTGAGATTGCGGTGATGGGTTCAGACGGCGCGGTGAACATCATCCACCGGAAGAAGATTGCGGAATCGGCGGACCCGGAGGGGACGCGGAAGAAGCTAGTCGAAGACTACGAAGAGACGTTCGGCAACCCGTTTAAGGCAGCGGAGCTCGGGTTTGTGGATGAGGTGATTGAGTTCGAGGATACGCGACGAAGGGTCGTCGAGTCCTTTGAGATTCTGAAGGACAAGCAGGCTTCGAACCCGCCGCGCAAGCACGGGAATATACCACTGTAGGAAATGACCAAGCCCCAAATCCCAATGAGCATTCAAGCCCCAATGACGAATGACCAAGCGAGGATGAACCGCAGATTACGCAGATGACGCAGATTCGGCCTGATGTTTCCGGATTCCCTCGCCCCTTGAGGGAGAGGGCTGGGGTGAGGGGAGCTTTGGTCGTCCCGCTGGTCGTGGGCCTTGTTCTGGTTTCGGGCTGCAAGAAGAACCACGCTCCGGACGCGCCCGCATTCCCGACCGGTCCTTCCCTCGCCCGGCCGGACAGCTCATACAGTTGCTCATCCAGCGCGGAGGATCCGGACGGTGACAGCGTGGCCATCAGATTTGACTGGGGCGATGGAGACACGTCGGTTTGGAGTGCGTTTGTTGCCTCTGGCGATACGGTTGCGATGAGTCACGTGTGGTCATTGCTCGGGACATTCTACGTGAGCGCTCAGGCCAAAGACAAGGATGGCGCAGCCTCAATCTGGTCAAGCGGCCGTGCCGTTCTCGTGACACGGACGTGGGTTAAGACCTTTGGCGGGATAGGCGACGACTGGGGTCGTTCGGTCCAGTTGACGCACGATGGCGGGTACATAGTGACGGGAAGCACTTGGTCTTACGGCGCCGGCCACGACGACGTCTGGCTCTTGATGGTCGGCGCAGACGGAGACATGACGTGGAGCAAGACCTTTGGCGGTTTGTACTACGATGGGGGCATATCGGTTCAGCCGACGCAAGACGGCGGGTACGTTGTCACGGGATACACCGACTCGTACGGGGCTGGCGGCGACGACGTCTGGCTTGTCAAGACCGACGCCGAGGGTGACACTGTATGGACGAGGACCTTCGGCGGGGCTGGCGGCGACGTGGGCGTTTCCGTTCAGCCGACGCGGGAAGGTGGGTACATCACCACGGGACACACTGACTCGTATGGGGCTGGCGGCGACGATGTCTGGCTAATCAAGACCGACGCCAACGGTGACACGGTCTGGACCAGGACCTTCGGCGGGATTGGCCGAGACTGCGGCAATTCGGTGCAGCAGACAGCGGACGGCGGGTACATCGTCACGGGGTACACCGATTCCTACGGCGTGGGCGGCTCCGATGTTTGGCTCATTAAGACCGACGCCTCTGGCGACACGGAGTGGACCCGGACGTTCGGAGGTACAGAAATGGACGTGGGCAACTCGGTCCAGCAGACGGGGGACGGCGGGTGCATCGTCACTGGAGTAGTAGATGACGACGCTTGGCTCATCAAGACCGATGCGAACGGCGGTACGCTCTGGAGCAAGACCTTCGGCGGGATTGGCTATGACGGTGCCAACTCGGTTCGCGAGACCCGGGACGGCGGGTACATCATCGCGGGCTACACAATGTCCTACGGTGCGGGTTCCGGCGATGGTTGGTTAATCAAGACCGATGCGCGCGGCGATACTGTTTGGACCAGGACGTTCGGCGGGACGGACGAGGACTATATGTACACGGTCGAGCCGGCGCGGGACGGCGGGTACGTCATTGCAGGGTTGACGATATCCCACGGTACCGGCGACTATGACGTCTGGCTGGTAAAGACCGACGCGGAGGGAAGGGTGTATCACGGCGGCGGGAAATGACGGAGTGCGAATGATGGCCAAGGGCCGCGAGGAGTTGAGAAGAGTTGTCGAGAAGTGGGAGCAAGAGGCCTTGTGAGAACACTAGCAGTCGTCCTGCCCGTCGTCGGCATCATCCTGTGCGCGGGCTGCAAGAGGAACCGCGCACCGGATTCGCCCGCGATGCCATGGGGGACTTCGGTTGGCTTTGTTGGCGGAGCGTCGGTGCTTTCCATTTTCGTCGATGTCCCGGACATGGACAGTGTGGCAGTGAGGTTTGACTGGGGCGACGGCGCCATGTCGGATTGGAGCACGTGGACGTACCGCGGCGATACCTTGAAACTGGGCCACCAGTGGGCTGAGGCCGGGACGTTCGAAGTCAGGGCGCAGGCGAAGTCCGGTTCCGGCAAAAGCTCGGCCTGGTCTGCAGCACACGCGGTTGCCATTACAGGTGCCCGGATTCGGGTCTACGGCAGGGCTGGCTATGACTTCGCTCAGTCGGCCGCATTGACTGCCGACGGCGGCCTCATTGTCGTCGGGGCAACCGCCCTGTCAGGTTCCCCACTAGACAGTATCTGGCTGTTGCGGACGGATGGCTCCGGCGACACACTCTGGACAAGAACCTATGGACCAAATGGAAGCGGCGACGCTGTGGGGAGTTCGGTAGCGCAGACCCGGGACGGCGGTTTCATCGTGGTGGGATGGGGCGCAGCCTATCTGCACGGCGAGTCCGACCTGTTGCTTATCAAGACCGATGCCGGCGGCGACACGGTCTGGACGCGGCAGCTCGACCTGCCGGGCAGCCAGAGCGGTAGCTGCGTCCAGCAGACCCGGGACAACGGGTACATCATCGTCGGCACGAACCGCACATCGCAGAATGGCGATGGTGACGTCTGGCTGGTCAAGACCAACGAGAACGGCGACACGAGCTGGACGAAATCCTTTGGCGGGCCAGGGCAGCAGGACGGCAACTCGGTAGAGCAGACCAGCGATAGTGGCTACATCGTCCTCGGCACAACCTGGAACCATAACGGCATGCATTCACAGATCATGTTGACGAAGACCGACGCGAGCGGCAACGAGCTATGGACCCGTACGTTCGGCAATGGCCACCGAGAGTGGGCGACTGCAGTTCGACAAACCAGCGATGGCGGGTATGTCCTCACCGGGAATACCGAGCCATCGTCACTAGGGGGCGGCGCGCTGCTACTCAAGACCGACGGCGACGGCAACCTGGTCTGGCAGAAACTGCTGAATGGAAGCGGCGGCTGGTTGGGCAATTCAGTCGAACCGACGAGTGACGGCGGCTACATCATCGCCGGCTACACCTATTCATGTGCTGGCGCCCAGACCGGCGCCTGGCTTGCTAAGACCGACGCCGTCGGCGAGGTCATCTGGGATGCAGGGTTCGGCCGGGTCAGCTACAATGACGGCGTGGCCGCCTTTGAGGCGCCGGGCGGCGGCTACCTACTTGCCGGCTCGACCTGCCCGGACAGCGCCACCAATAGCGATATTTGGGTCATCAAGACCGATGCACTTGGAGCGGCGGAGCGTCGTGCAGGGCGATGGGGGATGGGTGATTGACAAGGGCCGCGAGGAGCTGAGAAGAGCTGTCGAGAAGTGGCAGAAGGAGGCGTTGTGAGAAGAGTAGCAGTAGTTCTGTCTGTTGTGGGTATCATCCTGTTCGCGGGCTGCAAGAAGCCGAACCACGCGCCGGACGCGCCCGCGGTTCCGTCCGGGCCGACATCCTGCGCGGTCGGGGTTTCGTATACCTTCTCATCTAGTGCTACGGACCCCGACGGCGACGACGTGGCCATCAGGTTCGACTGGGGAGACGGTGACACGTCGGACTGGAGTCCGTACGTTGCCTCCGGCGACACGGTCACGATGAGCCACGCTTGGTCGGCCTATGCGAGCTACAACGTGAAGGCTCAGTCTAAGGACAGAAGAAGCGCAGGCTCCCCTTGGTCAGACGCGTGTGTCGCTTCCGTCGCTCGAAGATGGACAAGGACCCTTGGCGGAAGTAGCGATGATTGGGGTCAGTCGGTCCAGCAGACGCCGGACGGTGGGTACATCATCGCGGGAACCATCGGGTCCCGCAGCGCGGACGGCTCCGACATCTGGCTCATCAGGCTTGATGCCAGCGGCGATACAGTCTGGACCCGTTCTTTCGGAGGCGATGGGTCTCAAGAGGGATACTCGGTCCAGCTAACACAGGATGGTGGGTACATTGTTGTGGGATTCGACGATGCGCAATACTGCGGGCAGCATCTTGTCAGGTACGACAAAGATGGCAACAAGCTCTGGGATACAACCAGAAGCACGTGGGGTGACATCCTAGGCTACTCAGTTGAGCAGACCAGCGACGGCGGGTATGTCATCGCTGGAGTCGTTCGCGACTACATGGACGACTGGAACTTCTGGCTTCAGAAGACGGACCCAAGCGGGAATGAACTCTGGAACACAACACTGCGCGCGCCTATCAACGACGGAGCCTGCTCTGCCCATCAGACGCAGGATGGCGGGTACGTCGTAGCCGGATACACAGCTTCATTCGGTGCCGGTTCCGCCGACATCTGGCTTGTCAAGACGGACAGCAGTGGTGACACATCATGGGCGCGGACTTACGGTGGCGCTGCCCATGACGAGGCCCTTTCGATGCAGGTGACCAGCGATGGCGGGTACATTGTGGTCGGCTGGACCCTGTCCTATGGTGCTGGTGCAGGGGACGTCTGGCTAATCAAGACCGATGCCGCCGGCAACAAGGTCTGGGACAAGACCTTCGGCGGGACGAGCCGCGAGAAGGGCTACTCTGTCCAGCAGACGCAGGATGGCGGGTACATTGTAGTAGGAACAACCGAGTCGTTTGGCGCGGGCGATCGTGACGTCTGGCTCGTGAAGACTGACGCAAGTGGCGACTCGACTTGGACAAGGACCTTCGGCGGAGCCGGTCTGGATGATGGCTACTCTGTCCAGCAGACGCTGGACGGTGGGTACATCATCACGGGATTCACGATGTCATACGGTGCAGGCGGCCTGGATGTCTGGCTGATAAAGACCGACGCAAATGGCGAGGTGGACGAGGGTGGCGGGAAGTGATGGAGGATAGATGACGGACAAGGGCCGCGAGGACTTGAGAAGACTTGTCGAGAAGTGGGAGCAAGAGGCCGTAGCTCCTGTACTTAAGAAGGCGCCGGAGCGGGCGGAGGCGGGGGAGACGGTTTCGGGGTTGCCGCTCAAGCGGGCGTACACGCCGGAGGATTGGGGCGAGGAGAACTATTCGGAGCAGCTTGGGATGCCCGGGAGTTTCCCGTTCACGCGCGGGGTTCAACCGACCATGTATCGTTCCCGGTTCTGGACCATGCGCCAGTATGCCGGGTTCGGTTCAGCCGAGGACACGAACAAGCGCTACCATTATCTGCTCGGGCAGGGCCAGACCGGGCTGTCGGTCGCGTTCGACCTGCCGACTCAGATGGGCTACGACTCGGATTCGGCGATGGCCAAGGGCGAGGTCGGTAAGGTCGGGGTTGCCATCTCGTCGCTTGAGGATATGGAGACCCTGTTCGCCGGAATCCCGCTGGACAAGGTTTCGACTTCGATGACCATCAATGCCACTGCCGGAGTGCTGCTCGCCATGTACTGCGTGGTCGCAGAGAAGCAGGGCAAGAGCATCGCGGGCTTACAGGGGACGATCCAGAATGACATTCTGAAGGAATACGTCGCGCGGGGTACGTACATCTACCCGCCCCGGCCTTCCATGCGTCTCATCACGGACATCTTCTCCTTCTGCTCCGAGAAGGTGCCCGCCTGGAACACCA
>CAIVTL010000136.1 GCA_903908785.1 Caldifarciminota bacterium
CACTGCAAACTCGCGCCGGAGGCGCGCGGGTTCATTATGATGCTCCGCCGCGCGCTGGTTCTTGGTTTCTGGTTTCCAGTTTCTGGTCGGCAACTTCTGCCTTCTGGCTTCTCGCATCTGACTTCTGACTTCGTCTGTCCCTGGGAGAGCGGTGCCATCCGCTGGCTCAACCGCGTGGGATGGGCAGCATGACCAGACGTTAGAAGCGCGGAGTCCGATACTGCAAACCGACGCCGAGTCGCCCTGACGCCGACGGAAGGGTCTCGTCTGGCAAATGGAAACTCGCGCGCAGCGATCGGGCCTTGGGGTTTAGAGTTTGGAGTTTAGGATTTGTCCTCCGTGCGGGCTCAATCGACACTCGTCAATCGGAAATCGTCAACTCCCTTGCGCATTGTACCCGCGCCCGACGCTCGGGTCCAGGGTTTAGAACGAAAGGGTGAAAGTGTTTGTGTTGCCGGTATAGACGAAGACCGCGTTTCGCAGCACATCACGCCCAATCAGACATTGGATATGCTGGCCGCGAAGCGGTGTCCCGATTGCGACCGTCTCAAGGCCGATACCATTCGGCAGCACAAGCCGCACCAAGTACTTATAGCAGCGCACGTTCGTTGACGACGGCGTGTGCACGAGAGCGGTACCCATCGGGCTCAGGCGAAGCTGCTTTACGACCTGGTTTGCCACGACGGTAACCGTAGCCCCGGTGTCAATCAGCGCGTCGACCGCAACCGGCGGCGCGGTCCCAGCGCCATCGGTCAGTCTCACATCCAACCTCGGCCCCTCGGCCTGAAGGTCGGCCAGTTGTACGGTAAGGACAGGCACTCAGACGCCCAACAGACTCGACGTGAAGTCGAGCGGGACTTCCACTTCGACTACCTGCTTCACCAAGAACGGCACGTTGCCGAACCGCTCGTATCCCTGGTGCGCCGCGTCCATCTCGCTTTCGAACACACCGACAATCCGATCGTCCTTGATCAGCACGAACTTGCCCTTGGACTGACCGACAAGCTCCGCCTTGTGGGCGTTGTAGGTTTTAGTTTCTTTCTTTAGCAGTTCAGTCATGGTGTCCTCCAGAAGCACGACATTATAGCCTGCCGCAGACAACGCGCAAGGCCCGCCGTCAGCCCGCTTGACACCGGCGACTGACCCGGTATCCCAGCCACTGAGAATTCACGCCCACGCTTGATTGGATTGGCAAGAAAGCGGTCCTCAGCTACCGCTAACCGCAACTCGCCGATTCCTTCCGCCACCGCAACCTGCCAACCGACGGCAAGCCGCTCGCTCAATCGACACTCGTCAATCGGAAATCGTCAATTCCCTTGCGCCTCGCACCCGCGCCCGTCGAGAATCTTTTATCGTGTCACCGGAATTATCCATAGCCCCGGATTCTCGCGTTGACAACTCGCCGGACGAGTTGTACAATAAGCCATGGACATCGTCGCCGATGCCAGCGCGTTCCTCGCCGTGGTCCTGAACGAAGCCGCCCGCGACTCGATTATCCGGAGCACTGTCGGGCACGGAATCGTGGCCCCGGAAATCCTGCCGTACGAAGTCGGCAATGCCCTGGTCGTCGTGCGGAAGAAGGGGCGTCTCACCGAGCGCGAAGTGCTTCAGGCGTTCGACAGCGCGCAGCAGATCCCGGTAACCCTGCTGCCGGTGACGATTCCCCGTGCCGTCAAACTGGCGATGCAGTTCGGCATCTACGCCTACGATGCGTACTACCTGCAATGCTGCATCGAGAACCGGCTGCCGCTGCTCAGCCTTGATGTCCGAATGTGCGAAGTGGCGAAGCGGCTGCGGATTCAGATTGTGGAGTGAACGATGAGGACCTACACCTATTCCGAGGCCCGGAACCGGCTGGCGGAAGTGCTCGACGAGTCGAAACTGGGCGAAGTCATCATCCGCCGCCGCCGGGGCGAGACCTTCGCGGTGGTTCCCAAGTCGCGGACTCGCCGGTCGCCGTTCGACGTGCCGGGCGTCGGCGGAGGGACCACGCGCCGGGAACTGCTGGCCGCTATTCGCGAATCCCGAAGCCAGCGTGGCACCTCGCGCCGCGCACAGACAAGATAACCGCCAGGACGCCAAGAGCGCCAAGTCCGGTCCGATACTGCCAACTGCAAATTGGTCACTGCAAACTCGCGCCGGAGGCGCGCGGGTTCATTATGATGCTCCGCCGCGCGCTGGTTCTTGGTTTCTGGTTTCCAGTTTCTGGTCGGCAACTTCTGCCTTCTGGCTTCTCGCATCTGACTTCTGACTTCGTCTGTCCC
>CAIVTL010000137.1 GCA_903908785.1 Caldifarciminota bacterium
GGCCAAGGCGAGACTGCAGAAGGCAGTCGGAGAGTATTAAGGAGACTATGATGCCAACATTCCGCACGATTATCACGAGTTCGATAGTCCTCGCTCTGTTCGCCGGCTGCGGCCCGATGGGCAAGGGCAAAGGCAAGGCCGAAGAGAAACAGGCCGTGGCGGTCGCGGTGGTTACCGCGGACACCGGCACGGTCATCCGCTCGACCAACCTCGTCGGCACGCTGGTCGGCGAGCAGCAGGTGACGGTCATGCCCAAGGTGGCGGGCCGGGTCACGGAAATCACCAAACCCGAAGGCTCTTACGTGAAGACCGGCGACCCCATCCTCTACATCGTCAACGACATCCCCGGCATGGACTATAAACCCGGCCCGGTGCTGTCGCCGATTAGCGGCGTGGTCGGCAAGGTCAACGTCGAGGTTGGACAGAGCGCGGCGCCGGGCATGCCGGTGGCGACCGTGGCGAGCTACTCAGACCGCATCCGCGCGCGGGCCGCGGTGAGCGATGCCGACCTGCCGTACGTCAAGATTGGTTCAACGGCCGACGTCTCGATTTCGGCCATTCCTGACCAACTCTTTTCCGGACGCGTCACCCAGATTTCGCCGATGGTGGACGCCGCCTCGCGCTCGGCCACCGTCGAGGTCACGCTTTCGAACAGCCAGCACAAGCTGGTGCCGGGCATGACCGCAAGCATGCGGCTGGTAGTCGAGCGGCGCGAGCACGTGGTCGCGGTCCCCTTGAGCGCGCTGTTCTCGATTGACAAAACCCGGGCCGTGACCGTTGACGGCACCACCGCCAAGTTCCGGACCATCCAGACCGGGCTGATGGGCGATGCCCTGGTTGAAATCGTCTCCGGCATCCAGCCGGGCGACAAGGTCGCGACCGTCGGCAAAGAACGCGTGCAGGACGGCGAGACGGTCACGCCGGTCGAGGCAGGCGCCCGATGAAACTGACCGACAGTTCCATTGCCCGGCCGGTGACCACCGCCATGGTGGCCATCGCCCTGATTGTGTTCGGGCTGGTGGGCGTCACCCGAATGCCGGTTGACATCTACCCGCAAATGACCGTGCCGATGGTCATCGTCGGCACCATCTATCCCGGCGCGGGCCCGCAGGAAATCGAGTCTTCGGTCACGCTGCCGCTGGAAAAGCAGCTCGGCAGCACGCCGAACCTGAGTAAGATGACGTCCCGCTCGGTCGAGAACGTCTCGGTCATCACGCTCCAGTTCGAGTGGGGCTCCAACCTCGACGCGGCCTCAGCCGACATCCGTGACCGGCTGGCAATCGCGGCCTCCGCCCTGCCCACCGGCGCCCAGACGCCGTTCGTGCTCAAGCTCAACACCTCGATGATGCCGATTGCCCAGTACACGCTGACCGGCAACATGGACCAGACCGAGCTGCGCGGACTCGCCGACGACTTTTCGACCCTGCTCCAGCGCGTGCCCGGCGTCGCCTCGATTTCGATCGGCGGCGGCGCGGTGCGCCAGGTCCACATCGACGTGGACGCGCGCGAACTGGCCTCGGCCGGCGTGACCAACGAACAGTTGATGCAGACCCTGCTGGCCCAGAACCTCAACTACCCGGTCGGCGGGATTTCAACCGGCGGCACGCACTACCTCATCCGGCTGGTCGGCCAGTACGACGACGTCGAGCAAATCCGCAATACGGTCATCGGCGCCAAGGGCACCACGCCGATTCTGCTCCGCAGCGTCGCCAGCGTCGAGTGGGGCCCGGAAGAGTTGACGAGCTACGCCCGCTACAACGGCAAGGAATGCATCTACGTCACGGTCCAGCGCCGGCCCGATGCCAACACCATCAAGGTCGCGCAGGGCGTGCGCGAAGAGATGGCCCGGATTCAGAGCACCCTGCCACCCGGGGCCCGCGTGAACCTCATCTTCGACGGCTCGGACCAGGTCAAGAAGTCCATCAACAGCGTCGCGTCCGACCTTGTCGTCGGCATCGTCCTCGCTGCCCTCATCATCTTCCTGTTCCTGCGCCGATTCCGCCCCACCTTCTTCGTCACCACCGCGATACCGATTTCGATGTTCTTCGCCATCTTCTTCATGTTCGTGGCCGGCTTCTCCATCAACATCCTTTCGCTCTCCGGCCTGGCCATCGCCCTGGGCCGCGTGGTTGACGACTCAATTGTCGTGTTCGAGAGCATCTTCCGGCACCGGGAACGGGACCCCGACGGCAAGCGCGCGGCCAGCGTCGGCACGGCCGAGGTCGGCATGGCCATCACCGCGTCGGCCCTGACCACGATTGTGGTCTACCTGCCGCTCCTGCTCCTGCGCGGGCTCGTGCAGATCTTCTTCCGCGAGATGGTGTGGGCCGTGGTCGGCGCGATGGTCGCGTCCCTGGGTGTGGCCCTGACCATCGTGCCGATGCTCTCCAGCCGCTTCCTCACCATGCCCAAACCGGGCAGCGAGGAACGCGGGGTCCGCGGCTGGTCCAACCGGGCCTATAGGAACCTCGAGGACCTCTACGGCCGGATTATCGGCTGGGCCGTCGGACACCGCAAGCTGGTCATTATCGGCTCGGTCGTGCTGCTCATAGTCACGCTGGGCCTTGTGCCCCGGCTCGGCACCGAATTCATGCCGATCCAGGCCGGCTTCTACCACCAACTCACCGCCGAAATGCCCATCGGTACCAGCGTCGAGGCGACCGACTCCGCGGTCGGCAAAATCGAGAAGTACATCATGGAGAATTGGAAGGACGACGTGGTCGGCACCTCGGTCCAGGTCGGGGCGCCGACCGGCGGCGGCCTCTCCAGCCTCCGCGCTATCTTCGGCGGCGCCAGCGACAACGTCGCTACGCTCAACCTGATTGTGAAGCCCCGGCAACAGCGCAAGCATTCGCTTGACCAGCTTGACCAGGCCCTCCGCGACCGGGCGAACCTGATACCGGGTCTCAAAGTCTTCAGCGTGGTCAGCATGTTCTCGACTTTCATGGGCGGTGGCAACAACATCGAGGTTGATATCCTCGGCCACGACCTGGCCACCGCCGACTCGCTTACCGCGAAAGTGGTCGCCGCCATGAAGACGGTCACCGGACTTGTGGACGTGAAATCCAGCCGCGAACCGGGCAACCCCGAAATCGAATTCACGATTGACCGGCAGAAGGCCGCGCTCTACGGCCTCACGCCCTACCAGGTCGGCGCCGCGCTCAACACGCAGATTACCGGCTACGCGCCGACAGTATTCCGCCTCGGCGGCAAGGAGTACGACATGCTCGTGCGGCTCCGGGCCGACCAGCGCGCCACGCCCGGGGACATCGAGAACCTGACGGTCAATGGGCCGATGGGCCCGGTCCCGCTCAAGAACCTGACCACTGCCCGGGCCGGCACCGGCCCGCTTGACATCGAGCACGAGAACACCGAACGCGTCGTCCGCATCACCGGCCAGCCGGTCGGCGCTTCCACCGGCCAAATCGCCCAGCGCATCACGCGCGCCATGCACGGCATCGTCACCCCGCCGGGATTCGAAATCAAACTCTCCGGGTCATACAAAGACATGATGAAAAGCTTTGGCGACCTGGGTCTCATCCTCATCATCGCGCTCCTCCTCGTCTTCATGGTCATGGCCGCGCAGTTCGAGTCCCTGCGCGACCCGTTCATCATCATGTTCACGGTGCCCTTCGCCGCCATCGGCGCAATCTGGGCGCTGTTCCTGACCCATACCGCCCTCTCGCTCATCTCCGGCATCGGCTTCCTCGCCCTCATCGGCATCGTCGTCACCAACGGCATCGTCTACATCGACTACGTCAACCAGTTGCGCCGCAACAAAGGCATGGACCTCATTGAGGCAGTCAAAGAAGGCGGACGCGTCCGGCTGCGCCCCATCCTGATGACCGCGCTCGTCACCATGTTCGCGCTCGTGCCGCTCGCCTTCCAGCTCGGTGAAGGTTCCGAACTCTGGTCGCCGATGGGCCGGGCCATGATCGGCGGCATGATTGTCTCCACCTTCCTGCCGCTCGTCTTCATCCCGGTGCTGTATGTCATCTTCGAGAACCGGGCCGAGCGTCGCCGCGTGCGCAAAGCCACCGAAGCCGCGGCCCCGCGCGACACCGAGACGCCGAGCCAGTAATCAGTCGCTTCCTCCCAGCGGGGCGCGGACATCCGCGCCCCGCAACTTCATCCGCGGGCCTCGTGCGGGCTCAATCGTCGCTCGCCAATCATCAATCTAGAATCTGAAATCTAGAATTCCTCGTGCCAGGGTTCCTTTTTCTGTCCCTGGAAGCACAGCAAGAAGTTCGCCGGGAAGTACCGGCAGACGTGTCTTGAGTCGTGTGCTCGCTGGCGTCGGCACGTGCGTCTGTGCCTGAATCTCGCCTTCGGTCTTAACCTTAACCTGAACCTTAACCTCTTCCCGAACCTCAACCTTAACCTTTTCCTATCCCAGAAGCCCAATGCGTCGTCGCTCGCGTCAAAGTCCGTCTTGGTCCTCTACCTACACCTCTACCTTAACCTCGTCCTAATCCTCGACCGATTGCCACCCCCAGGGCAGTCTCCGGTCTGCCACCCCCACGGGAGAATTGTGGTTCAGTATCGACGAGGCACCATATGTTGTGTGTCGTCTTTGTCTCATCTGCCAACTCGTCACTCGCTTCCCGCAACTCGGGCCAGCGGTTTGGGATTTGGAGTTTGGGATTTGTGATTTCCCGCTCCGAGCGGGCTCAATCGTCGTTCGCCAATCATCAATCTAGAATCTGAAATCTAGAATTCCATGTGTCTCTCGAAGTGTGTCTCGGTGTTTGTCTGGACGTATGCTGAACTGTGCCGCGACCTGCGTCGGCACCTGTGTCGGCACCTGTGTCGGCACCTGAATCTCACCTTCGATATTAACCTTAACCTCAACCTTAACCTCTTCCCGAACCTCAACCTTAATCTCTTCCTGTTCCAGATGTCGTTCCGGAAGCCGAACTAGTCGTCGTTCCACTGGTTGTAGCAGTTCGCGTACCGGTCATTGTAGCCTCGGCTTGTTCTTGCGCCGCTTCAGAACGTGTAGCCCCCCATACGACCCCTACCCTTGAATTCTAGACTCTCGGTTGCCTCGCAACCTACCGACAAGACGAGCGTTAGACCCTATGGTTCACACTCGCTAAACGGGGGTCTTGTGTATCGGGTTTTCCGCCCGCTACCGCGTCACCACGACCTTGCGGACGGCGTGGACTTGAGCCTGAGCTTGTGCTTGCGCTTCTCGCACAAAGTACACGCCCGGAGTCAGCGCCCGCACGTCATTCGCCCCAGGTCGCAGGTCAAGCACCTTCCTCCCGCTGATGTCCAGCAACTCGCCTCTCGCCTCTCGCTTCTCGCCTCTCGCCTCCGGCATGAACAGCACGCCGCGCAAGATGGTGACTTCAGACGGGACTCGAGAGACGCGGGAAGAGGGACGTTCGGTGACCGCCTCCTGGCTGGTTCTTATCACATATAGGCATGAGTTACCGGCATCGGCTACAAACACCCGGTCAGCCTGCGGCACGGCGGTCATTTCGGTCAGGTAGCCGTCCAGCAGGATTCGGCCCACGATGCTGTCGGCCGCGCCATCCACGAGTGAGACCACGTTTGTATTGCCGCTGTCATGGTCGCAGTATATAACGTTGTGGTCGGGGTCGTAGGCAGTGTAGCGTGTGTAATCGTGGAAAAACAGTCTCGCAATCAAGCTGTCGCCGGCGACGTCAACAGCGTTCAGCGAGCCCGCAGACAGGGATGAGCAATACACCTTGTTGTCTGCCGTGTCCAGACAGATTTCATCCGGTCCGCTGCCGTTATCAATCCGCGCAAGGACCGCGTTGGTCGCGCCGTCAATCACCAACATAGCGCCGGATATGTCACCGACCATGTAGACCTTGTCCGAGATGGGGTCGCATAGCGAAGCGCCGGAAAAAGCCTCGCCGGAGAACTGCCCGGCGACGGTGTCAGCCAGACAGTCGATGACCGTGAAGACTGCCCGCTGGCTGCCGAAGCCGTAGACAGTCCCGTGTGCGGAGTTATAGCAGACGTCGTATACACCGCCGCCGCCCGGTATTGACACGGACGCCACCAGCGTATCGCCCCGGCCGTCAATTGCATCAACATAGCCGTCAAAGTACCCGCCGCCGACGTACACCTTGTCCACGTCCGCCGCGTACGCCAGCCCGTACGGGCTATCTGGCACCGAGACGTAGGCCCGCACCGAGTCTCTCTGCGCGTCAATGACAGCGACATTATGGTCGTTGTTTCCGACATAGTAGAACTTGCTGTCCGCGCTGTTGTAGCTGCTCGCGCTGGGGTGACCACTGACCGGGAGTTCGAAGCACTTCGTTACCGCGCACGTTTGCGGGTCGATTGCGGAGACGTTGACTGAGTCATAAGCGTAGACGCCACCGAATGCGTAGAGCTTGGTACCCGATGAGTTGACGAGGAGCATCTCAGGCTCGATGCCCAGCCGGGTCCAGCGCCTGAGCTTGCTGCTGTCGCTGGCAATTACCGCGACAGCGGACAACGTCGGGTCTGCAACGTATACGCACCGAGCCTGCCGGGCGAAGCACATCGCGCTCAGCCCCTCGCCCAGCAGGATGCTGTCAACCAGTCGGTTGGACCGCGCATCAATGGTCGCGACTCCCGGACTGTCGTCGGTCAGGCAATAGACTCGATTCGAGTCGATGTCGAACTCGAGTCTCCATGGACGGCTGCTCAGGTAGACCGTCGCAATTACCCGGTCTTCGGCCCCGTCGATTACCGCGACGGTTCGGCTGTCGCGATTGGCGCAGAACACGGTGTTCATTATGCTGTCGTAGCACAGCGCCTGCGGTCCCTGTCCCGTCACGACCGTTGCCTCCACCTGATTGTTGCCGCCGTCGATTACCGACACCGTAGTATCGCCCGCGTTCGCGCAGTAGACCTTGTTGTTAGCTGGATTGCAGGCAAGAGCCACAGGTTCGCTGCCAACGGGAATCTGGGTGACTTCGGTCCCACTGGAGCATGGGATGGCCGAGACCGTATTCGACCCCGTGTTGGCTGAGTAGAGCATGTTGTTCGCCGGGTTGTAGCAAAGCGCGTTTGGATTGTGGCCTGCGGCGTGAACCGCTCGCACCGTGTCGGCCGAGCAGTCTATCTCGTACACCGTTGAATCCGGCTCTTCCGACGTGCCCGCGCACGCGACGTAGACCCGTTGGCCGGTCGGAAGGCAGGCGAGCGCGGCAGGGCGCCGGCCCACGCGAAGCGCGCTCAAGACGTGGCCGGCCGAGCCGTCGGCAACATAGAGCGTGTCCGCATCCCGGGTTGCCACGTAGACCTTGTTACGGACCGGGACGTGGCACACCGCAGAAACATCAGGGCCGGTCTCAATCCGGTACAAGCGCTGCCCGGACGCGGCATCAAGCACCGACACCCCTCGTGTGATACCACCGACGTAGACTCGCGTGCCGGTCGGGTCACTTGCAGCCGTCTGTGGTGACAGAACTCCGCCTGCCGAGTCCGGCATATAAATCTTTCTCTCCAACCACTGACCGCTAGCCGCCGACAGGCAGCAGCAGACGGCCAGCAGGACGATTGAGAGTTTCACGTCGTCTCCTTACCGTGTGATCACTACCTTACGAACGGCTCGGACTCGCGCTCGGGCCTCCCGCACGAAGTACACGCCCGGAGCCAGCGCCCGCACATCATTCGGCCCGGGACGCAGGTCGAGCACCTTCCGCCCGCTGATGTCCAGCAACTCGCTTTTCGTCTCTCGCTTCTCGCCACTCGCCTCCGGCAGGAACAGCACCCCGCGGACGACGGTCGCCGCGGGCTTGCGGTTTGCGGCTTCAGGCTTGAAGCTCTCCTCAATCCCGCTCGCCGAGTCGCGCAGGACGGAGATGCTCGAACTGCCGAAGTTCGCAACGTACATGCGGTTCTGCGCGGGGTTCCAGACCAGGTCCCGAGGTTCCTCACCCACTCCGATTGTCACGAGTACGCCGTTTGTTGCCCCGTCTATCACCGATACGCTACTACAGTTCGAGCAGTAGACCTTATTGTTCAATGAGTCGTAGCAGAGGGCCATGGGCCCGCTGCCGGTTACCACCGTTGTCAGCACCGTATCGGCCCGGCCATCTATGATAGTTACGATGCTGTCGTAGGCGTTGGTGCAGTAGACTTTGTCATCTTGAGGATTGTAGCAGAGAGCTGTAGGGTTGTGCCCGACGGCCACAGCGGCGATGACCGAATCCGAAGCGCCGCCGATCACCGTCACGCTGTCCACGGCCTCGCTCGGGCAGTAGCTCGCGCAGTAGACCTTGTCGTCACGCGAGTTGTAACAGAAGGCTTGAGGGTAGCTGTGTGCGTGTATGGTCGCCAGGACCGTATCCCTCATCCCTTCTATTACTGTCACGTCGGTACCGCCGCGGTTCGCGCTGTAGACCTTGTTGTCTCGTGGGTTGTAGCAGAGAGCGTAGGGCCACCGGCCCACGGGCACGGTCGCTTTCACTTCATTCGTTCGCCCGTCGATGACAATCACGCTGTCGTTCGACTCGGCAGCGCAGTAGACCTTGTCGTTCTGCGGATTGTAGCAGAGGACCGAAGCCCGGGAGTGCGCGGCCACGGTCGCGAGGACCGAGTCGGTCGCACCGTCCATCACCGTCACGGAACTGCCCGCATAGTTCGCGCTGTAGACCTTGTTGTCCTGAGGATTGTAACAGAAGGCGCGCGGTTCCTTGCCTGCTGTCACGGTGGTGAAGATTCCGTTCGTCGCGCCGTCAATCACGGTCACGCTGTCGCTCCAGTAGTCCCCGCAGTAGACCTTGTCGTTCTGAGAGTTGTAGCAGAGGGCCCACGGGGCCGTCTCCGCGGGTATGGTTGCGAGAACGCCGTTCGTCCCGCCGTCTATCACCGTCACGTTGGGGCCACTGTAGCCGGCGCAATAGACCTTGTTGTCGGCTGAATTGTAGCACAGTATGAAGGCGTCGCCGGTGTTTCTCACGGTCGCGAGGGCCGTGTTCGTCGCACAGTCTATCACGGTCACGCTCTCGCCGTCGTAGTTCGCGCTGTAGACCTTGTTGTCCTGCGGGTTGTAGCATACGTCGGCGGGCTCGCATCCCACCGGAATATCAGCGACCACCGAGTCGTTTGCGCAGTCTATGACGGATACTGTGTCGCCGCTAATGAAGTGTCCGATGAAGTTCGCGCAGTAGATGCTATTGTTCTGTGGGTTGTAGCAAAGCGCATAGGGGTCACGGACTGGCACGGTCATGACAACTGTGTCCGCTTCGCCGTCGATTACGGTCACGCTGCCGCCGTAGCGATTCGCGCAGTAGACCTTGTTGTTCTGCGGGTTGTAGCATAGGGCCCAAGGGCCGCTGTCTGTGGGCACGGTCGCAAGGACCGTGTCCGCCATCCCGTCAATCACGGTCACGGTGCCGCTGTAGCTGTTCGCGCAATATACCTTGTTGCTCTGTTGGTTGTAGCAAAGCGCATAGGGGCCGCTGTCTGTCGGCACGGTCGCAAGTACTGTATCCGCCATCCCGTCAATCACGGTTACGCTGGCACTGAACTCGTTCGCGCAGTAGACCTTGTTGTTCTGGGGACCATAACAGAGGGCAGAAGGGCCTCTCCCTGCGGCCACTGTGGCCACGACCGAATTGGAGGCGCCGTCGATTACAGTCACGCTGTCACTGCCGCACGCACAGTAAACCTTGTTCTCCTGCGGGTTGTAGCACAAGGCATTCACGCCCCACGTATTCGGGATTCTGGCAATCTTCTGGTTCGTGGCCCCGTCAATGGCCAGCACGCACCCGCCCTGCTCGCCGCCAACGTAGACGGTATTGTTCGCGGAGTCATATGCCAGACATCGCGGGTCTCCCAGCCCGCCGAAGGAATCGGGCAGGAAAATTGTCGTTTCCGCCCACTGACTTGTGCCGACGGCACACAGCAGGCAGCAGACTGCAAACAGGACGAGCTTCGGCTTCATCTTACCTCCTGCAGCCGGACTGGCTGACTACGTCCATATTGCGGCAGTCGGAGCCGAAAGTCAAGTCCTGCGGCCACGCGTGCTTCTTCCTACTGTTCGGCTCACGGGCCGACGGCGGGCGAGTTAGTCAGTTAGTGGAGAGCAGCTAACCCGCGCAAGGCGCGGGAGAGGAGTCTGGAATCGTTCCGGTCAATCATCAGGTCATCTCGGCGCAGCGGCCGGCAATCCCGCCGGGCTGGTCCGGGTCTCGCGGCCGCGGACGATGGAGAGGCCCGCGGCGACCAGGCACAGCAGGAACGAGACCAGGAACGCCCGGTGCATCCCGAACACGAACTCCTGCATTATCTTGGAGCCGAGGCTGACATTGGTACCGACGAAGAGTTGGAGCATGACATCCCGGGGCAGGCTCGCGGCCGCGACCGCCAGGCTGAGCGCGAAACTCAAGACCATACCGGTCTGGCGCATGGTGCCGAGTGTCGCCGAGGCCACGCCGAGGCGTCCGGGCGGCGCGGCGCTCATCGCGGCGCTCGTGTTGGGCGGGAAGAACATGCCGCCGCCCAGTCCCATCAATGCCAGGCCGCAGGCCAATTGCAGGTAGGGAGTGGTAGGCGTGAGCTGCATGAACCAGACGAGCGCCCCGGCCTGGAGCAGGAGGCCCAGCGTCGCCGGCACCCGGGCCCCGACCCGGTCCGCGACCACTCCGCTGAACGGCCCGACCACCGAACTCAAGAGCGGCATCGGAATGAGCAGCAGCGCCGCCTTCAGCGGGTCGTAGCCGCGCACCCCCTGCAGGTAGAAGACAATCATGAAGTTCACGGAGAAGAGCGCCAGCGACTGCATGGTCGCGGCCATGACCGATAGGTTATAGACGCGGTCCCGGAACAGCGACAGGTCGAGCACTGGGAATTCGATGCTCCGCTCACGGATAAGGAACGCGACCGCGGCGGCGACAAACACGGCGAAGAGCGCGAGAATCGGCGGCGAGGTGAACCGGTATTGGATGCCGCTGGTCAGGGCCAGCAACAGTGCCAGCAGGCCGACGCTGAAGATCGCGGCCCCGGTCGCGTCGAACCGCTCGCCCCGGCGCCGGGGCGACTTTTCCCTGAGGACGAGGTAACCCCAGAGCGCGCCCAGGATGCCAATCGGGATGTTGATGAAGAATATCCAGCGCCAGTTAGCCACCGAGAGAATCAAGCCACCCAACACCGGACCGATGATGCCGCCCGCGGCCCAGGTTATGCCGTTGATACCCAGGGCCCGGCCGCGCTCGTTCGGCGGAAAGACCTCGGTCAGAATGGCCATGCTGTTCACCATCATCATCGCCGCGCCCGCGCCCTGGACCAGGCGGAATAGAATCAGTTGCATCGCGGTTCGGGACAGGCCGCAGAGCAGCGAACCGAACGTGAAGACCACAAACCCGAGGTTGTAGAGCCTGGTCCGCCCCAGCATGTCGGCGATGCGCCCGAAAGTAAGCAGGAAGACCGTGCTCACCAGCAGGTAGCCGATAATCACCCAGATCATCTCGATGAGGCCCGCATGCAGGTCGGCCATCATCGACGGCAGGCCCAGGATGACGATGGTGCTGTCGATTGCTGCCATCAAAGCGCCCAGCGTCGTCACACTGAGCGCAATCCACTTGTACTCGATGCGCCCGCGCAGGCGGGCAGGAACCCAGGCCCGACTCGGTTCTTTCACTGGTTCGGAGGTGCCGGAATTTGGCTGGTCCGGCTAAGCGAGCCAGCCTTCGCGGCGGAATACCTCGGCGGTGACACGGCTGCTGGGACCGTCGCCACGTGCCACCGTGACGCTTACGTTCGGACCGACTGCCTCGGCAATCTCGGCGATGTCCTTGTGCGTGAACCCCGGGCAGAGCACGATCGAATCAATGCCTTCATCCTTCGCCATGTTTCGGCACAACTCAATGGCCTGGGCCTGGTTGCGGACCAGAACGGTCGTGAGCTTGTATTTGCCGGTCTCAAGCACGACCCGATGCTTGTCCGGGTCGGCGTCCGGCGTGTGAGCAATGAACAGTGTCTTGAACGCCATAACCTAAGAGTGTAGGCGGATGGAGGCAGAGAGTCAAACCGAAAGAGCGCCTCCAGAACCGATATTGAAGCCACGAAAGCACTGTCGCGCCAAGTTCGAAACTCGAAGGCCGAATGACGATTGAAACCCGAATGCCCCAATTCGTCATTTCCCGGCCCTCGAGCTTCATGCGGAATTCGTGCTTCGAGCTTCGTCATTGCCTACTACTGGAAAACCCGAATGTCGAAGCATGTGTCATCCCGAGCGAGTTTGATGAGTCGAGGAATCTCTCCTGCGAGACCCCTCGACTCACTCAGTTCGCTCGGCGTGACAGACATGGGCCAAGCCGGGTCCAGGGATCGCGGTCTCGCTGCTGCGAACCCACTGACGTCCAAGTGCGTCTAATCACACATATCATACATTTCATACTTGCAGGAGAAGACGACGATGAAATCAAAGACTGACAGGCCGCCACGGCACGAAATGGTCTACGGCACCACAACCATCGGCGAGAAGGGCCAGGTCGTGATTCCGGCCGAAGCCCGCAAGGCGCTGGGATTGGTGCCGGGCGAGAAGCTGCTCGTGTTCGGCTTGGGCCGGGAGATGCTGGCCCTGGCCAGGCTCTCAAACCTGGAACGGTACGCCGCCCACCTGACCAGCCATGCAGAGGCCATCCGCCGGGCAATCCCCGCGTCGCGGAAGTAGCCGACACGAGGCGAATATTGATGACTGACAGCACAATCTGCAGCCGGCTGCGCCCGGAAAGGCAAAGATGAGCATCATCGAAGTCAAAGACCTGACCCGGAAGTTCAAGGATTTCGTCGCGGTAGACCACATCTCGTTCTCAGTGGAAGCCCGGGAAATCTTCGCTTTCCTCGGCCCGAACGGCGCCGGCAAGTCCACCACAATCAAGATGCTGACCACGCTGCTGCGTCCCAACTCGGGCAGCATGACGCTGAACGGGTTCGACCCGGTCACGAACCCGAAGGCGGTGCGCAACTCCTTCGGTATCGTGTTCCAGGACCCGAGCCTGGACGAGGAACTCACCGCGGCCGAGAACATGGAACTCCACGGCATGCTCTACAACGTGCCGCGCGACATCCGCCGCGAACGGACCGAGCAGCTCCTGAAGTTCGTCGAACTCTGGGACCGCAAGGGCAGCCTGGTCAAACAGTTCTCCGGCGGGATGAAGCGGCGGCTGGAGATTGCCCGCGGCCTGCTGCATCACCCAAAGGTCATCTTCCTTGATGAGCCGACGCTCGGCCTGGACCCCCAGACCCGCAACCACGTCTGGGCCTACCTGAAGGAACTCAACCAGTCGGAAGGCATAACCATCTTCTTCACGACCC
>CAIVTL010000138.1 GCA_903908785.1 Caldifarciminota bacterium
GTCCTAACCTGAATACTCGCGAGGTACCAGGGCTGCCCTATTGTCTTCTTGCAGAGCCGAGCGACATTCAGGTCATGCGCGCCTCCTTCTCATACGTCGTTGCTTGCCCCCTGCATTCCGCCTCCCTATCGCGCGACCACGACCTTGCGGATCGCTTGAGGCTTGAGGCCGGAGGGTTGTGGCTCCTCGCGGACGAAGTAGACGCCCGGAGTCAAGCTGCTGACGTCGTTGAGTCCGGGCCAGAGGGCTACGACTCTGCGACCGGATGCGTCGAAGAGTCTGGCGGACTTGGTGGCACGCAACGGCACGCTCCGACTGACCAGAGTAGGGCCAACGCCCGGCCTGTGCTCCGTGGGCTTCAGTTCCTCCAACCCTATTGTCATGCTGTCATGGATCACGGGGATGCGGCCTTGCGGTCCCCCCCAGTACTCCATCTCGTAAATGAGGTTTGTGCGTCGGTTGATTACCAAAGGATCACGGGCAGCGGCGATTACCGGCACAGAGAACTCCGCTACCACGCTGTCCTCGCGCACGCCAATCACCAGCATCGTCATTGCCCCATAGCCGGCGCAGTAGATGTAGTCACCGGTGTGGTTCAAGATCATGCCGGAAACACCGCACGGACGGTTGAAGGTCGCCAGCCAGGTATCGCCTTGGGTATCCCACACGACAAAACTGGTGCCTCCGCCGACCCCGTAGAGTTTGTGCGCGCTCGGCACGTAGCAGAACCGACTGGCCCCCAATGGGATAGACTCCACGTGTGCGGGGTTGTCCATGTCGATGACCTGGCCATCCGATGTGTATATCTTGCGGTCCTCGCGGCAGACGCACGCATCGTCAATGGACCCCAAGCTGTCGATGGCGTCGGCGACGATGCTGTCGCCAAGGCAGTCTATTGTTGTCACATGTTCCGTTCCCAGACGCCACAACGTGTTGTCCTCAGGCACAAGGAGCAACATCACGAGATGGTCGCCTGGAAGAGGGATGACCCGCACGACGCTGTCGCGCTCGCAGTCAATGACCTCCATGATAGGATGGCTCAGCGAGTCAAGAGAATAGGCATAGAGCTTGTTCAACCCAAGATGCAGACGGGCCTTCTGGACATAGCCGCTCGTCTTTACCCTTCTGATGACCGTGTTCGGGGAGCAGTCGTAGACCGTCATTGAACTGCCCGCGCGCCAATAGAGCCTGTTGTTGTTCGGGTTGTAGCACATCGCCGCCGGGTATTCACCCGCGTACGTGTACGAAGTCACTACGTTCCGTGAGCAATCGGCCACGCCTATGCAGCCACACGCCGATGGTCCATAGGCGAAATACAACCGGTTGTGAACCGTGTCCAAACTAATGGCGTCAGCGTACAGCCTCAGCGGCACTATGCCGGCAATGCTGTCGCCCGAACCGTCCACCGTCGATAGCAGACAGCCTGCGGACCCGGGCGCGCAGAACAGCCGGTCGAGGCTGGGGCTCCAACCACCGACGCCCGGTACGGCGTCCAGCATGACGTAAGTCAGTTGCTGACCGGTTGTGGCTTCGTATATGGTGACCGCATCTGCGAATTCTCTGAAGGCGTAGAGCCTGTCCCGCGCGACGTTGCAGGCAATGAAGTGCGGGGTCACCTGTGTGCCGACTCTCAGAAGCAGGGTGTCGCCGACACAATCAATGCTCACCCAACGGCCGGAGGAAGCACAGTAGACGCGATTCCGCTGGGGGTCGCACGCCAGGGTCGGAGCAAGAGCGGTGAGACGCAGTTGGGCCACGACAGTGTCGCCGTCCGTCGGTATGGCGTACAGCGTGTCGCCCGAGGCAGCATATATCTTCTTAGCCGTTGGGTTGTAGCATAGAGCGCACGCCGAGTGCACCCGCGGTATTGTTGCGACAACACTGTCAGCAGCGCAGTCTATGACTGTCAGAGGCCAGTCGCCCCCGGCGTACAACTTGCTCTTGCTGGAGTCGAGGGCGAGGGCCGTGGCGCCGACCGGAATCGTGTGAACCACGGTGTCCGCAGCGCAGTCGATGACCGTTATCGAGTTGCCCCCGCAGTACAGGCGGTCGTTCTGACTGTTGTACTGCATAACCGGCACGATGCTGGCCGCATGAATAGTCGAGGCTATTTGGTTCGTGGCGCAGTCAACCACCACGACGGAGTCGCGGCCCGCCTTGGCGACGTAGAGCTTCCCGTGCGACGCGACGAAGCAGAGTGCATTCGGTGTGTTAGTGGGAATACGTGCCAGCCGCCTGCAAGTAATAGCATCGGCGACTATTACGCCCGTGCTCTCGCACCCGGGAACACCACCGATGTACAACCGCGGATGTACCAGGTTATCGTCCCATGCGAGGCAGTACGGCGCGTTCAGCGGCCCGAGGGTGTCTGGTAAAGTGATCACCCCTTCCAGCACTTGGGGGTAGGCGACCGAGGCCAGCATGAGCACCAGCGCCAGCGCGCAC
>CAIVTL010000139.1 GCA_903908785.1 Caldifarciminota bacterium
CTAGTCTCCCTAGAACGTCCGAGACCTCGATGGTGGCGCCGGGCTCGACGCCCGAGACCGAGAAGCAAAGACCGAGGGACCTCCGTGACGAGATGGACGGCAGGGAGAACAAGACGGGCGCGATGGGCGGCGCCGGTTCGGCAACGGCGACAGGGAAGTCCGCCCAGAACCGGCACTCCTGCGAACTGTAGCGGGTCCAGCCGTACTGGCTATGAACCCGGCAACGCCAGAGATACGAACCGGCGAGGCTGAAGGCCGTGTCGGGAATAGTGCAACACGGGGCCGACTGTGCCTGATGCCAGACCGTGTCACCATTGGTGTAGCGCACGCAGAAGTCGAAGCTGTCCACGCCGCTGAGAGTCGTGTCGACCAGCAACCAGACCGGCGGCCTGGCAAAACGGTACTGGTCCGGCGGCCAGAGCAGCGCCGGCGGCATCGGCCCGGGCTTGGAGAACAGCTTGCCCCAGATGTGTTGGCATGATGCCGGTTTGCCGCCCACTGAGTCAACGACGCTTGCGAACGCGGTCAGTACCTGACTACCGAGGCCGTGTACAATTGCCGGTACGGTCTGGTCCTTGGGCCGGGCGCAGATTCGGAACGTGTCACACTCTGTCAGCGAGCGGTTTATCTTCGCCCCGTAGATATCCTCATTGCCGTTGCGGTCATCGTGCCACGTCGCCTGGAAGTTCTCGCCGTCGAAGCAGACGTTCGGAAACCACATATGCCCCGGCCCGGTACAGACAGGATAGCTGGCAGTTACAAGGATGTGGCCGTCGCCGGATACTCGGCTCGCATAGACCCCATGTTCAAACTCCTCCTGCCAGACAATAAGGAAGTCCTTCCCGTCAGACGCAACTGCCGGAAGCGTCATGTTGACCTGGGACAAATTCAGGTCGCCCGTGTCGCGGCGGCCTCCGGACTTGTCCAGTCTCACGCCGTATATCCTCGTGTAGTGCTCGCTTTCCACATGGTCCGCCCATGCCACCAGGTAGCTGCCCGCTCCGAACGTGACACACGGGAAGTTCTTGGCGGTAGGCGTGGTCGTAACTGGAAACGGTGTGGAGTCCAGGAATTGACCGGCCTGGTTGATGAACCGCCCGTAGGTCCAGCCTTGATTCCACAGAACCAGGAAGTTCGTGCCGTCAAACGCGACCGCGGGCGTGATGTCGTTGTACCCATGCTGGCGCTGGATGAGGATGCCGCCGGAGTCAAGCAGTGTGCCCGACGTAGTGACGCGCGCACCATATACGGTCCAGCCAGGGGACGGACCGAAGCGGCGGTCCTGCCAGGTGACAAGATACTCGGAACCGCCGTAGGTCACGACTGGATTCCACTGGTACTCAGTGTCACTTGAGACCCGGATGGGCGGCACATCCAGAACTTCCCCGGTCGGCGCGACGCGAGCACCCATGATATCCCACGTTGTTGTTCCGGGTTGGCTGTCTTGCCAGACGACGAAGTAGTTGATGCCGTCAAAGGTCGCGGCCGGGTTGGTCTGGATGGAGTAGGAGTGCACGAGGCCAGGGATTGGTGTTTCCGGCCCCTGCACAGCTCCGGTTGAGTCGAGCCGCGTCGCGTAGATGTGCGGCCTCGCGTTGTCGTACCGCTTGTCCTGCCATGCCACCAGCAGGTTGCTCGGGCCCGCAGCAAGGCCCGGAAGCTCCTGACCGTTCACGGCCTGGCAGACCGGGAAGCCATCCGGGTCGAGCACCGTTCCGGCAGGTGTGATGCGCGTGCCGTAGATGTCGTATGTACCGTTGCGCTGGTCCTGCCAGACGGCCAGGTAGTTGGTGCCATCGAACACCACCTGTGGCTGTTCTTGAACATCGGGGGCGGACGATACCGTGATGGGTGTCCGGTCCAGGACGACGCCGGTTGGTGATACCCGTTTGCCTTCAATGTCCGCCAGTCCCTCTCCGCTCGACCAGGTGACCAGATAGTTGGCACCATCGAAGGCGACGGACGGCGTTCTGGCCACGTCACCTTCCCGCGTCAGCAAGACACCGCCACTGTCGAGAACGATGCCGTCTCCGGTGATTCTGGAGAACATGGCGGCCCATGGGCCAACTATGTTTGTCTCCCATGTCACCAGGAAAAGCTGGCCGTCACTTGCCACCGACGGGAACTGATCACTGTGCGGGACGATCCCCGTTGGAGTGGTTACCTTGATGCCTTGCGTGTCCAGCACCACGCCTGACGAGTTGACACGGCACGCGTACACACCGTACTGGTCCGAAACGCGACTATCGTGCCAGACGACGAGGTAGTTCGTGCCGTCATAGGCGACCTTCGGGTAGTAGCGATACCCGCGCGCCGGATGCGAGATGGTGATGTTGTCGAGCACGACTCCTGCTCCGGAGACGCGCGCCCCGAAGACCTGCCTACTATAGTCCGCATCCCATACCACCAGGAAATCGGACCCGCTGCTGGACACCTCTGGTCCGTGGCCTGCCGCGGCATTGTAGACAACCGTGCCGGCCGGGTCCAGAACCGCACCGTCTGGAGATACTCGCGAGCAACGAATCTTGCCCGCAGAATCCTTCCAGGCAACAAGGTAGTTCTCGCCGTTGAACGTAACCCCCGGTTCACACTGAGCCCAGTTGACGTAACCGATAGACGTGGTGTCGAGTATGAACTCGGTCGTATCAAACGCCCCTGCGGCCTGCAACGGGGCCGGAAGGCCTGAAAGCATAGAGAAGACCAATGCAAGGGTAATGCCCACAGGTTACTCCAGCTTTGCGAGCTTCTGCCGAGCGATTGTTCCGCCTGACCTGAGCGTGCAGAAGTAGATGCCGGCCGGCAGCCGACGTCCGGCCGCGTCCGTGCCGTCCCAGTTCAGGATGCAGTTCTGCGCACACGCGAGCGTCCGTACACTGCGCCCGGCAGCGTCGCGTATCGTGAGACAAGCATCCGGTCGCGCGCGGCCGCAACTCAGTTGAAAGCGCACGGCGCGGGTGAACGGATTGGGATTGATGGAAAGAGCCGCGCGGTTTCTCGTCTCCTTGGGGGTTTCTGCCAGACCCATCCCTGAAGTGACGAAGCTGCCCCAGATGCGCGGGAGTGTGTCGCGCCCGCCGCCGTTGGGGTCACAAGGTTCAGCGAAGACGGCCAGTATTCGTCCGTCATCGTTTGCTGCGCACGCGGGCAGAGGTGCGGCTCCACGCAGTTCGGCTAGGACGAATGTGTCGGTTCGAGTGCCACTGATGCTGATGGCGGCGCCATGTAGCTCCATACTATCATAGTCGTGCTTCCACAGCACGACGCTGCCGGAGCCACCCGGGGCGACACACGGGTCTCTTTCGTCATACGGCCAGGAACCCCACCGAGAGACTGCAATACCGTCAAGGTCCAAGACCCGTCCCGCGGGGGTTACTCTTGCGCCGAAGATCTCGCACCAGGTGGTGCGATAGTCAACCCATACAACGAGATAGTCCGTGCCATCGTAAGCCACCGCCGGGTCCCACGAGCGGGAGCCGTGGCCGTTTATCAGGACACCATACGGGTCGAGCACAATACCCTC
>CAIVTL010000140.1 GCA_903908785.1 Caldifarciminota bacterium
CCGTCGCCGCCTCCGACACCTGGCCGAACCTCGGGTTTCCCTGGCACATCACGTCCACCATCACGATTGCCGACGCCTCGAACCCCCTCCTCACCATCGCCCCCGGCTGCTCGCTCCTCTTCGGCGACAGCGCCGCCCTACGCATCGGCGTGGGCCAGCCCGGCGGGCTGCGGGCCGAAGGCTCCTACGGCCGCATCACATTCGCTCCGCTCGCCGCCGCACCCGGACCCCGGCAACTGGCGTGGCCTCGAATTCTGGGAGAAGACCGACCCGGACCGCACCATCCTCAACTACTGCCGGATTGAAGGCGCGGGCGCCGGCAACGCCTCGGCAATCACCTGCTACTCGGTCCCCATCACCGTCGCGAACACACGGATTGCCGGCAACTCCGGAAACGGCATCTACTGCTTCAACACCGGCTTCGCCCGCTTCGAAAACGACACGGTCACCGCCTGCGCCGGGTACCCGCTGCACCTCGCCGCCCAGTACGTTACCACCATCGGCAACGGCAACAGCTTCACCGGCAACGCCCTGGACGGAATCGAAGTCACCGGCGGCGCCATTACCCAGAACGCTCTGTTTCGCCGCCAGAACGTCCCTTACCTGGTCCGGGGCACCATCGAGGTCGGTTCGAACCTGGAACCCGCGCTCATCATCCAGTCCGGAGTCGAACTCCGGTTCGACCCCGGCACCGCGCTCGCAATCGGCCGCACCGCGCCCGCGCGTCTCCAGGCCGTCGGCGCGCCGGACGACTCCATCACTATCACCGCGGCCACGCCCCAGCCCGGCGCGTGGAACGGCCTCGAACTCCACCACTACGCCAGCAGTTCGAGCCAGCTCCAATACTGCCGCCTCCTCTACGGCGGCGGGGCCAACCGCGGGATACTCTTCATTGATAGTTGCGTTCCGGCGGTTACCCGGAACGAAATTGCCTGGTCCAGCAACAACTGCATCTACGTGGCAAACAGCGACATCGACATCGAATCCCTCCGCCGTGACAACTGGCTCCACGACTGGGCGACCGGGTTCGACGACATCTACGACGAACAGCTCGCGCCAAAAAGCACGCCGGACCGGGAAAGCCGGTCCGGCGCGATACGCTAGACGTCCGACCTACAGTTCGCCGATTAGCTCTTCGTAGCGCCCCAGCAGGTCGGTTTCAATCAGCTCGATTTCGCTCACCACCTTGGCCAGCTTCTACTGGCGTTCCGGGGTCCCCGGCCTGATGCCGCTCTGCATCATGCCGGTGAGCTTGCCGATAATCGTGGTATTGTCGTCAAGGATGCCGTCCGCCATTTCCGCCTGGTCGGGAAAGGCCTCGCGCATATCCAGCAGAAACCGGTTCGCGCTCTCCTTGTTCGCCAGCAGCGACCAGACCAGCCGGTCAAAGCACGCCCGGCCGCTGTCCGGGCAAGCCGGGCAGAACGGCACGGTGTCCAGGCTGCCGATCCAGACGTCGTAGGCGGCGATGCCGGACTGCCAGCCCGAATCCGCGTAAGCCTGGCCCAGTTCCAGCGCCTGCGTCAGCACCGTGGTCAGCATGTCGGCCGGTTCCGGCTCGCCGGCCGAGTGATGTCCGACCTCGTACGCCTCCTCAAACGCCCCGCTCAAAGCCACCTCCTCGGCCGAGCCCAGCGTGTAACCGTACACCAGTGAGTCCTCCGGGTCATACCGTGACGCCACCGCCCAGCTCTCCCCGTTGAACCCGGTCCAGACCCCGAAAACCAGCACCAGCCGTCCCCGGCTCAGCCGGTCCCGGACCGCAGCCAGCGCTTCCTGCTGGACGTCGCTCGCCGGCCGGGCCGAGTCCGCGTCACCGGCAAACACCGTTCGGAACGTCAGACCATAATACTCCGAGAGACCATCGAGATAGTCGCCGGCCAGCCCGCCCGGCCACGCGCCGCGGCAGCCGCCGCGCCGGGCCGTGAAGGCGAACGACTCGCCGGTCAGCGCGGCCAGCCAGTCGTAGTCCGCGGTCACTCCGTAGTGCCCCAGCACGTCCTTGAGAGCGACCGCCAGGCTGCCGGTGTAGCGCTCGGCATCCGGCAGCACGCCCAGCACGCCGGGTTCCACCATCAAGTTTATCTCCGCATCGCCGCGCAGCACCGTCATCGGAATCCGGGCCGCGGACGCGACCGCCTGGAACTGGAATCCCACCAACTCCTCGGTCGTCCTCACCGGCTCGTCATTGTAGGACAGGACTACGTCGCCGGGTTGCAACCCCAGCGTCTCCGCCTGACTGTGGGGCAGCACGCGCCAGATTGCCGGCCGCGCAATCTGCTCATAGGTTGTGCCCAGCGGCGTGCCGGTTTCGACCCGGCGGCACGCGGACCCCGCGACCAGTGCCGCGACCGCGAACCAGACAAAATGCTTTTTCATGGAATCTCCTTGTGGGGAAAGGGCCCGGCCGCCGCCTGAGGAGTACGGCGCGGGTCAAGACAACTGCCGCTCATCCGGAACCTCAACATTACCCTGCCATTATGGAGGCGGAACCGGCCAAAAGCAAGGGAAACATTATCACCAAGAACCGGACGAATTCAGAAGTCAGATACCAGAAGTCAGAATGCAGAAGTCCGGACACTGCAAACTGCAAACTGGGAACTGGAAACTCGCGGCGCAGCCGCGGCTACGACGGCTTGGTCGCGACCACCGGCTCGCCGAGGCCGGCCGGCGCGTCAAGCCTCGCCGACAGGTCGCCCAGGCCCGCGCACACGGCCTGCGCCTGCACGTCGGTCAGGGCGGCATCCTTCAGCCGCGGCCAGATGGTCCGGGCCAGCGTGGCGGCCGACCAGGTAATCCTGACGTTCACGAACCCGGCCTCCTCCAGCGTCTCCCGCATCGTCTCGCTGGTAAAATGCTCCAGCTCGTAGAAACTGGCGCCGGTGATTGCCGCCTGGTTGCGCTCCAGGAACTGCAGCCCGATTTCCTGGTTGGCCGAAGGATTGGGCCCGAGCCGGTCAACGAGGTCGCGGAGCTTCCGGAACTCCTCCTTCACCTCCGGCGTGTTCGCCAGCTTCACCAGGTAGTTCCGTTCCCACGGCGGCCGCGAATGCTTGAGGGAATAATGATAGCCGAACGAATCCGCGGTCTCGGTAAACATCAACCCCTCGGTGAGCTCGCGCTCCCGGTTCTCGCTCGACTCAAAGGAAACCCGGAACCTGCCGCCCGGCTTCAAGACCCGGAACGCCTCGCTGATTGCCTTGTACGGGTCCGGGCTCTGCTCGATAGCGCCCGCCGCAATTACCCCGTCAAAGCGATTGTCCGAGAAACCGAGTTCGGTCGGTGAAACCTTCTTCACGGTGACGTTCTTAAGCCCCAGCTTCTCCACACTGGCGGTGATGGCATCGACCCGGCGCTGCGCCGGCTCGGCCCCGGTCACGGCCTTGAACAGCGGCGCGATGCGCAAGAGCGGCCAGCCATCCCCGGGCCCGATGTTCAGCACCTCCTGGGCGCCGCCCATGTGCGCGGCAAAATCCCGTACCCGCGCCTCGTCGAGGAAATGCTCCTCCAGCCCGTACTCAATCGGGACGTCGATGACCGGCAGCTTACCGCCGGCCTGCCTGTCTACCCGGTCGAATGTTTGTTCTGCGCTGCTGGACTCGACCGGCTTGGTCGTGTTGACAATCCATGTCTCAAGAACCGTATATTTCTTCGCCATGTGCGTGGCAATCATAGCTTCACATGCAGCCAAGTCAAGGCGCACCGGTTGCCCCAAGAACCGACCGAGGATTGACCACCGATGGTACAGAGAGAACAGCGGGGGTGAAGGTCGGGATTCCCCGCTCCATACCCGGCAATTCTCTGCACCACAAGCGTACAGGATCGTCACTTTCGCGACGTTGTTTCTCTCCGCCGCCTCTGTTTTCGCGCCGGACTCCGCCTCCGGGAATTTTGACCTTTGACTTGCGGCCCCGAGGTCGCGCTGTACCCTCTATGGCTAGTCCTATATCGGTTCTTGGGTCGGAGCGCTGGTTTGACTCCGTCCCTTCTGCGCCGTAGAATCTCTACGGAGGCAAGGCCGAACCCGGCCACATGACGGGTAATTCCGGAAACGAGGGAGGTAGCCTCATGACAGGACTCGGAAAACGATCACAGACAATCCTCAAACTCCTATTGAGCCTCGCGCTGTTCGTCGCAACGACCGCGGTCGTCTGCGGGAAGAAGAGTGCGCCCGCGCCGCAAGCGGCCACAGCCAGCACCCAGCCGGCTCAGTCCGGCGATGTGCAATCTGTCGCTTATAACGAGGGCAGCCGCGTGCTCGTCGTTACCCTCGATGGCGGCACCACCTTCGAGTACACCGCCGTTCCACGAGAAGTGTACGTCGGGATAATGGCGGCTCCCGCGAGAGGCGTGTACTTCACCACCTACGTCAGGAACCGATACCCATACCGGCTGATTACATCCGTGCCGCCTGGTTTGATTGGCAACCGGGGACACGCACCGAAGCCGGAAAAGCCACCGAAGTTTTCACGGGGACGCGGCCGGGGACGGTAGGCAGGCCAACGCCCGCGGCCGCGCGCGCCCCAGAACCCGCCGCTAGCCCGCCCGCCGCCATTCGCAACCCGTAACTCGTAACCCGCAACGCGAGTTCGCGGTTTGGAATTTGGTGCTTGGGATTTGGGATCTTGAGCTTGGAGCTTCCCTCCCTGCGGACCTTGGGGTTTAGAGTTTGGAGTTTAGGGTTTGCTCTCCGTGTTGGCGCTGGTGCTTTCCCGCGCCGCGCGGGCTTCTTCGGCTCCGGACCCGGAGCCGCCTAGCCGCCTCAGGTAGCCGGCGGGGAAGTCTGGGTCGGGAACTCGTCCCGGGGCTGCTGCCGGCCGGGTCGGCGGGCGAGCGAGACGTACACAAAGAACGCGGCGACGGCGAGGATAACCAGCGCCCACACCGTCCGCGTACTGCGCTTCATCGGCATGGATACGATTGTAAGACGGGGCGGCGACTATGTCAACCGGAAGCCCTGATAGGTGCCTGTCTCTGGTTCCCATGTCCGCGAATCTGCAATCTGCAATCTACAATCTAGAATGGCCCCTGCAGGTGACCGTCCCTAATCCCCCCAGCCCCTGCCTTTGCTTGACAGCGAAGGAAAGGACTTCATAATGGTGTCGGCTCGGTCGACTCCCTGCACCGGGAGACGACCTTTCTGACCGAATCGTCGCTTCCCGGATAGACAACTGTACGTAGCAGGGCGTCGGCCGCGCAGCGGTTTTGCGGAACGGCAGCAGAGCTGCCGGTTTCTGGTCGATGCGGCCTTGAAGCGGATGAAGCCCAACGAGGAGGAAATGTGAATAGTGCGTTCTCGATAGCGCCGAGCCCCCAGCAGTTCGCGTTCTTCTTTACCGCCGCCTTCATCGTGGCGGCAGTGCTGCTCGCGTGCCAGGGCTGGCGGAAGCGATGGCCGCTCCTGCCCTGGCTCACCATCATGCTGTGGGGTGTCACGTTCGGGTTCGTCGGCTCCAAGCTGATGCTCATTCCCGTCGGCGGCTGGCTGGCCGGGCTGGCGAACTTCCATCTGCCTGCGACAGCGGACAAAACCCTGCTGGGCGGGCTCATCGGCGGCATCTTCGGCATCGAGCTGAGCCGGCGCTGGCTCCGCTTCAACCAGCCGGTTGCGGACGCCTACGCGCTGGTGCTCCCGCTCGCAACGGCCATCGGGCGCATCGGCTGCCTGCTCGGCGGCTGCTGCTTCGGCACTCCCACGAATCTTCCCTGGGCGGTCTCCTATGGCCCCGGCTCGTCCGCGCTCGAGGCTCACCTTGCGCGCGAACTTCTTGCCCCCGGCGCCCTTCGGTCCCTGCCGGTGCACCCGCTTCAGGGCTACGACATCGTATTGATGCTGGGCCTCACCCTGCTCCTGCTGAAAGCCCGCAGGCATCTCAAACGGAGCGGCAGCCTGCTCGCTCTCTACCTCGCGGCGTACGGCGTCATCAGGTTCGGCGAAGAGTTCATCCGCGAGGGCGGCTCATCGGTGGCCGGGCTCAAGTACGTACAATGGGGACTGCTTCTGGGTGTGGCCATTGCGCTTGCGGTACTCGTCACTCGTGAACGTGCAAGTCTTTGCCGCCCCATGGCCGCGGCCAAACCTGCGGGCGGCGTTCGAGCTGCCCTGGCCCTTGCCGCTGTCCTCGCTGTCATCGTCGCCGGGTACGGCTGGTTCACTCCGCTCGAAATCACTATCATCGGCCTGCACCTTGTCCCTTTGACGATTGCCGCCCTTGCGGCGTTCGTGCCGGCCCGATGGCGCGGTTTCCTCGGTCGCTCCGCCGCAACCCTTGCCGCCGGCGCGGCCCTGCTGGTGAGCGGCGACTCCATCGCGGGCAAGAACCCCGGCACCCATTCCTACTACAGCCTTTACGCCGCCGGGACGCGCGGGGCCTACACCGAGATTTGCGGCAGCCACTACCGCTTCACCACCGGCGGCGTCGGCGTGTCGCGTACCAACGTCCGCAACCCTGAAGACCGAACTGAATACGGCATTCGCGGCTACCTGGGCTCACGGGACTGGAACTATTGGAATGAATATGGCGAGCCCGGCCACACGTCCCAGCTCCTTTACACCATCAACCCGTACTTCCTGCTTGAGACACGCTGGGTCGGCGCGGGCGTCGGCGTGCACGCCGGCAATCACCCCTTCAGCACGGGCTGGGACGGCAGGCTTACAGTACTGCCGCAGGCGCACCTCCGGCTCGGCAAGCGGCGCGGCGTGTTTGTGGAAGGCGGATTCGCCGACAACATACTCGGCGGCCTGCCGCAACCGCTGGTAAGGCTCGGCGTCGGTCACGAATACGAGGACGGCTCGTCAATCCTTATCGGTGCGGCCTACACCGGCATCTTCGCCGAATCCAACCTCAAGGTCGGCAGCCGCATCGACCTGACCCCATACGCCTCCCTCCTGCCACCTTTCGGCCAGGATCTGGACTACCAGGTCGGACTGGCGCTCCGCTGGCGATTGCCCTAGCTCCGCCAAGCGGCTGAAGACCGCGCCTTTCGGGCTTTGGTATTTAGGATTTGGTGTTTGGAGCTTCCGGCGATCTGCGCCAACTGCGCCTGGCCGGCACGAAATCGGGAGGTGTTCCGACTTCTGCCCCATTGGCAACCCGCGGCCGCCGGGCTGCCGCAAACTCGTTGGCCGCGACGGCTGGCGGATTCGGGTCGGTGACTACCGCGTCATCTACCAGATAGACGATTCAGCTCGGACCGTCCTCGTCCTCCCCGTCGGGCACCGCCGGGACATCTACAACCAGCCGCGGACTGCAAGCCCGCTATCCGCTCTCCGCCCACCGGTCAGCCGGCTTCGTGGCTTGCGATTTGGAGTCTGGTGCTTTTGCCTTCCCGCGCTTGCGCGGGCTATCTACAATCTCAAATGGGTGCGTTCATTATAATGAACCGCGCGGAGTGGGCAGCAAGATCAAGCGTCAGACGCGGGGAATCCGATACTGCCAACTGCAAACTGGCAACTGGAAACTCGCGCGCAGCGCGCGGGCCTTGGGGTTTAGAGTTTGGAGTTTAGAGTTTGTCCTCCGTGTTGGGACTTGTGGTTTCCCGCGCCGCGCGGGCTGAATCGACGTTCGCCAATCATCAATCCAAAATCCAAAACCGAAAATCGGTCGCGTCTTTCGAAGTTTGTCTCGCCGTTCGTCCGAACGTATCCTGACCTGTGTCGCGACCTGCGTCGGCACGCGCGTCTTCGCCTGAATCTCAACCTCGACCTCCACCCGGACCTCAACCTCTACCTCTACCTTTACCTGAACCTTTCCCTCAACCTTAACCTCTTCCTTATCCAGAAGCCGTTCGAGGCGTCGTTCGGCTCGCCTTTCGGCTTCAAGTAACAGCAGTTCAAGGAATTGGCGTACCGCACGGCAGTTCGGCAGACCCTACCCTGGGGGCAGTCTCTGGGCCGCCCACTCCACGGCAGAATTGTGGTTCCGGCCGTGCCTGACCGCTACATATAGACTGTCGGGAACGGCGAGCCGACTCCGAACCGCCCGGCCCGCCAATTCGGTCGGCGGGCCGTGAGCCGTCAGCCGTTGCGGCCCTAATAGGTGACTGTCCCTCATTCCCCGCGTTCGGCTATCCCCGCCGCGTGAGGCGCTTGACATCCGGGTACGGTTCAATATTATGAACTTGAGTTCAAAATAGTGAATAATAAACCACGGACGCGGGTTGCGAAACCGGGCAGCCCGTTTCTGGCGACCGCCGAACAGGCCGTCCTGGCGTTTCTGGCCCGTCACGCCGACCGCGAGTTCTACGACCGGCAGGTAGCCGACGAGACCGGCCTGTCGCGTGGCTCCGTAAACGCGGCACTGCGCTCGCTGGCGCGCACCGGACTGCTGCACGCGGAACCGCGGGGAAGAATGAAGTTCTACCGCGCGTCCCTCGATGACCCGCGCGTACGATGTTTCAAAATCCTGCTGAATGTCGCCGGACTGTCCGCCTGGGTCAAACGTCTGAGCCATCCGGCGCAGCGCATAATCATGTTCGGCAGCGCTGCCGAGGGACGGGACTTGCCCTCAAGTGACATCGACATCATGGTGCTGACCAACGCGCCGGACGCGGTCAGACGGATGCTGGCAGTTCGGACCGGACGGGTTCAGGCCGTCGTCGTAACCCCGGTAGGCCTGGCGGAAATGGAACAACGGAATCCGGCATTCACCGCCCAGGTCAGGAAAGGCATCGAACTGTGGAACGCCCACTAGACCCGGACTTCGAGTCCTGTATCAAGTCCGGCAAGATAAGACGGTTCGCCGCCGGCGCGGAACTCGTGGCGGCTGAATTGGAGACGGCCCGCCAGGACTTCGAAGAAGCGACGCGGACCGCAGCCGCAGGCGGGTTCAAGTGGGCGACGATCCAGGCATACTACGCGATGTTCCACACTGCCCGGGCACTGCTGTATGCCGAAGGATTTCGCGAACGCAGCCATCGCTGCCTGGTCATTGCGCTCCGCGCCCTGTACGTTCAGCCTCGCCGACTGGAACTCGAGTTCGTTGAGGGAATGGAAGCCGGCAAGATGCTGCGCGAGAACGCCGATTACTACAGCCGGTTTTCCGACGCGGGCGCGCATAGGGCCCTGGACCTGGCCAAACGGTTCCTCGCCCGTGCGCGCCAACTGATTGATAACCCGGACGACAACATCGTCGCCCGCGACCGGCCGGCCCGACGGAATCGCAGACCGTAACCCGCTAACCGCCTGCCGCTGTCCGCTGACCGCCCGTAGGCCGTTCCGCCACTAGACCCCGGGAATCCTGGATTCC
>CAIVTL010000141.1 GCA_903908785.1 Caldifarciminota bacterium
CGGCCGCTCTGGCCTCGACCCTGCCCACTACGTTGGGTTCCCCAGGCTGGCCATGGACACCTTGCTCCTCCGCTCCGAGGCCTGCATCGATTTGGTCCACAAGCTCAACGGTGGCTGGCCCCTACTTAACGACATAAACAATAACGTGCGGGGTGGCCTCTGCGCCATCTTCAGCCGGTACGCCGCGGCCAACAATCCGATGACGGCTGACCTTGAGGACAAGGGTCTGGGGTACGACACCTCCAAGCCGACGACCTGGATCCTACCGCTGGACATCAACTCGCTCTACCCGAGCGTCATGACTCTCCCCCTCCCTGTGGGCGGGTACGTACTGGTGAAGGATCCCAGCATGGCAATGGTCGAGGGGCTCCTGCACGCCTACGAGGACCACTCGGACACCGGCTACATGGTCATATGCGACATCTGGGTTGACCCGAGTCTCCACGACCGGCTCGACTTTGCGCCCGTGGCCAAGCGCGCGACGATGCCCGAGGAGCTCACCAAGGAACAGCGTGAGATTTCCGAGGCCTACTTCTGCAAGGCTGGCGAGGAGAAGCTGATGCCCTACCTAGGCAAACAGGAGCAGGTCGGGCTGCACATCGCGCTCCTCAAGTACTACGTCAAGCTCGGCGTCAGCTTCGATAACGTGACACGCGTCTGGAAGTGGCGCCAGGAGGCCTTCATGAAAGCCCACATCCTCGAGAACGTTGAGATCCGTAACAGAATCCCCAAGGGCGACCCGAGGAACGATTTGGCGAAGCGGGAGTCCAACGGTCTCTACGGCATGATGCTCCAGAACAAGGAAGCGTACTGCAACACGACTATACACGCCCGCCACGACTCCTTTGTCAGGGCCGCCGAGAAACCCCTGATGCGATCCTTTCACATGTTCGACCCGCAGGACGACGGCTTCCTCGGGCTTGTGCATCGCGCGAAGGGTGCGGGCATCACGGTCGACACGCCGAGGCTTGTGGGTTGGGCCATCCTCGAGCTCTCCAAGCGCCAGATGTACAGGGCCTGGTACGATGGAGTCAAGCTTGTATGGCCCGAGGCGCAGCTCCTCATGATGGACACCGACTCTTTCCACATCAAGGTGGAGTCCGCGGACGTCATGGGCGACATTACGCGGGTGAATGCCGGCGACTTCGGGGACTTCCGCATCGACGCCTCCGCCGTCATGGCTAATTGCCCCAACGAGAACCGGCTCGGAGTGCTGAAGCTAGAGTACCACGCCGCCGAGTTCGTCGGCGTGCGGGCAAAGTGCTACTCCGAGCTCACGGCTGGGCTGTCTAAGGATGTGCGCAAGTTCAAGGGTATGCGAGAATGGGTGGTGAAGCGGTACCTCATGCACGAGGACTTCAAGCGTATCGTCCTCGAGCCCTACTCCGGCCTGCAGGATGGTCGGCCGAAGACGCTGGAGGTGCGGAGCATCCAGTCCAAGGAGCACCACCTGGAGCACCAGATCGCACACAAGAAGTCTCTTGCGCCGGTCAACGACAAGGTCTACGAGATCGACGGCTTCCGCTCCCGCCCCCTGGGCCACTGGCGCAACTCGACTTGAGGTCGGTGGCCCCGGTAACTAATCACCGCCGTCTCCGAGTCGTGGGTGACTGACGTGATTCGCGCGGAAAAAGTGCCCGCGACCTGCGGATCGAGTCCGTCACTGCCTGCAGTCGTTGAGTCTCCGCCAGGCCGCAGGGCAATATCTCACCATTACCAAGGTCAAAGTAGCCCTTCCATGGTCCGTTGGGGTTGTCCCGCGGGTCCTCAACCGTGTGGTAGCATAGGTCTCCGTCGGACATCACCTTTCCTAAACCATAGCGTTGACTATCCCTCGCTAAGGACCGACGAGGACTTGGGTAACTAGCCCGTCCAATCAAGGTGTGAACTTGACGCCTAGCTCTTCCAAGTAGGGCCTTATTCTCTCTGAGGAAAGGGACTGACTGGCCATGACCGACCTGTACATCATGGAGCGGTCAGACGCGCCCGGAATCGTTAAAATAGGCTCCTCGAAACGACCCGAAGCCCGAAGGCAACAGCTTGAGGATGGTCACACGTACAGGATGAGAATCCTGGCGCTGTTCCCGGGGGCAGGGAAACTGGAACACCGGGTGCACCGGCATCTGTCGCATGCCAGGGTCTTGACCGGTCCGGGGAGGGAGTGGTATCATTTGAGTCCATCCACGGCTTTCCGTGAAGTCACTGACGTGATTTTTGCCGCGGCCGCCCCGGAAAGCAAGGAATCCACGGTAACCCCTCCAATAGCCGTACCGACCGACTGGGACAGGTACCGCTACGGGGCTGCCTAAGAACACGTCACAACCCCGATGCATAGCAATACGGAGCATCTTCCCGTCGCAGTGCCCCAAGGTCTCAGAGTTCGGGGAGGGTGCGAGCACTTCTGCCCAGCGTGCGGGTGCGCCATGGAGCTGAAGGCGCTCAAGGAGTACATTGTGTTGAATGGACTCCCATGCCTGGTCGGAGCTCTGAGGGTTGAGGGCAGCTGGTCCTGCCTTGACCTGCTGCCTCTGCCGGGATGGCTTCATCTGTCGCCCCAAGCCGTTGTGGCGGAGTGTGCGGCGCGTGGGGACCACTACCACGTCTCCTTGGGGTACGATGTGGACCCAACGCTGCTGGAGGTGATCAGGCAGCGCTGGGTGGGCTCCGTCACCGTCGTGGAGGTGGACCACGTCCGCGACTCCAACGTGGCCATCCTCGCATGGCGTGGTCTGGGTGCAGACCCTGAGGTCTGGGCCGCGCTTGCTCAGGGGTACCCTCGGCGAGTGGGATTCGGCCTGCACATCTCGATGTAAAAGCTTGAGTCATGCCCGCAGTCGCGCCCCCTACCCTCCCAGCCTCCAGTGTCCTCTAGGCCTCACCATCCACCGACGCCTGTGTAGGGGTCGAGCCCGAATAGACAGCTCGAAGGTAACGGTCCTGGAAGGTTATCCAGAAGCGACAGGCCGTGCAGGTTTCCCATCCACTCCTTAAGGTCTTGAGGATCTGTGCTCTTCAGAAGCGGTCCCAAGACCGTCATCCACTGCTCGAATTCTGGACTGGGTAGGAGCATCAAGTTGCGTAAGACCGTCATCTGCTGCCTGGGGCTAAGCTCGAGGATGGTTATCATGTGCTGCCTGGGGCTCAGGTCTGACATGTCTGTCATGACCTTCGCGTCTTTCCTTATGCCGACCCAGGAGTCATTAGAAACATTCCCACCCTAAAATGCATCATCACTCCTTTCGGATGGACTCCCATGCATGGTATCGAGAAAACACCGTCACACAGGCAGTGCCACGAATAGCCAAATCTGACTATTTCTGGCACTGCCCCTTTAGACAGTTGCCACCTTCAACCTGCAGTACACAGTCAACCAGGCAACCAGGAACTGCCGCCAAAAAACGCCATCGACGGCGAATTCTGGCAACAGCCTCCGACTAGCCACTTAGGGCCTAATCGGTGCCACTTGGGGGCAAGCTCCACGTAGGGCCTAATTGGGCCACTTAGGATCTAATCGACAACCAGGAACTGCCGACAAAAATCGTTATCGACGACGAATTCTGACGGCAGCCTCCGACGAGCCACTTAAGGCCTAATTGGTACCATTGACATTGACACCTGGCGTCAAGTGTCAGCTCCCCCATTTTAATTAAAAAATTCTAGGTTTCCATGGGTATACAGCCAACATGACAGCCGCGGAGTCATGACAAGCGGAGACAGGTTGTACTCCCCCTTTGGCCATTGCCTATTTCGGTCAGGGAACACGGCGTTTCATTAATCAGGACGTAGATCGGCGAGTATCTATGCCTCGGTCAGGAAACACGGCGCTTTGTTGATCTGGACATAGATCGGCGAGTATCTATGCCGATTTCGGTCAGGAAACACGGCGTTTTGTTCAATTTGGCAGAGATCGGCAACGCGGGATTATCTATGCCGATTTCGGTCAGGGAAACACGGCGTTTTGTTC
>CAIVTL010000142.1 GCA_903908785.1 Caldifarciminota bacterium
AGCGGTGACTGGAGTTCAGACGTGTGCTTTCCGATCTAGAGTCTGCGCACCGCAATTCTTGAGTTGCACAAGAAGGGCCATGGCATCCGCCCGATTGCCCGCATGATGAAGGTGTCTCGCGATGTAGTCCGCGAAGTCATACGCGGAGGCACTCCTGAAGTGCCGCAGACTCCCCGCGCAGAGAAGGCCGAGCCTCACGAGTCGTGCATCCGGGATTTGCACTCACAATGCAAAGGAAACCTCGTCCGCGTTCACGAGGAACTCCTCAAGGACGGCGCCCAGTTGTCGTACCAGGCACTCACCGGGTTTTGCCGTCGCCACAGCATCGGCCACGAGCCGAAGAAACCATCAGGTCGCTACCACTTCGGGCCTGGAGAGGAAATGCAACACGACACGTCGCCGCACCTCGCAGACATCGGCGGTGGCGAGCGTCGAGTACAGACGGCATCGCTCGTCTTCTGCTACTCACGGGTGCGATTCATCCAGCTCTACCCCACCTTCAACAGATTCATCTGCAAGCTTTTCTTCCAAGACGCTGCCGAATACCTCCAGGGACTGTGTGGCCGCTGTATGATTGACAACACCAACGTTGTTGTTTTGAGAGGCACGGGCAAGGACATGGTCCCAGTCCCGGAGATGGAGGCCTTCGCCGACCGGTACGGCTTCAGGTTCGAGGCCCACGAGAAGGGTCACGCCAATCGCTCCGCCCATGTCGAACGAGGGTTTGATCACGTCGAGAGAAACTTCCTCGCAGGCAGGAAGTTCACCGATTTTGCGCATGCCAACCGTGAGGCCATTGCTTGGTGCGACCGCGTGAATTCAAAGACGCGCAGAGAGCTGCACGCCAGTTCCAGGGAGCTACTCGCTACGGAGCAGCCTTCACTCAAGCCGCTCCCAGCATGGGTACCTGAAGTATATATGTTACACCACCGGGTAGTTGACACCGAAGGCTATGTGCATGCCAGTGGGCACATCTACTCCGTGCCTTTCCAACTCATCGGCCGGCAAGTAGAGGTCCGTGAGTCGAAGGCCACTGTGCGCGTCTTCGTCGGGCCACGGATGGTTGCAGAACATGATCGAATCTTCAGCTTCGAGCGGCGACGGGTTACGAAAGAAGAACATCGTCCTCCGAAGGGGGTAGTAGGCGCAGCGAAGCTTCAGCCAACTCCTGACGAGCGCGAGCTGCTGGCCTCCGAGCCACCTCTGCCCGACTACGCCAAAGCCGTGAAGAAACTCGGCAGCACCCGCTGGCCAATGGCCCTGAGGCGGCTTGCACAGATGCACCGAGATTACCCCGAAAAGCCCTTCCTCGATGCCATCAAGTCCGCCTCTCACTACGGACTCTACGACTTGGACCGGCTGGAGCGGATGGTGCTCCGAAACATCGCCACCGAGTATTTCGTCGCGCCGTTCGACAAAAAGACTCGCTCAAATGACTCGGAGCCAGACGATGAAGGATGACCTGGAGCAGTTGCTACGAAATCTCCACCTACGCAAGGTGGCAGAATTGTTCGACGAGGCCGTCAAGAACGCCGACAAAGAGAAGCTCTCCTACCAGGAGTTCTGGTGCCGACTCCTGCGAGCGCAATGGCAGACAAATCAGGAGAACGCGCTAAACTCTCGCATCAAGCAGGCGCGATTCCCCGAGCACTGGACACTCGAATCCTTTCCCTTCAAACGCCAGAAAGGAGTCGACCAACGGCAAATTCGAGCCTTCGCTGAACTGGAATTCATCCCCAAGGCCGAGAACATCGTCTTCATTGGAGGCCCTGGAGTCGGAAAGACGGGGCTCGCATCTGGGTTACTCCTCAAGGCCATTCAGAATGGCCATCGTGGCATCTTCATGCAGGCGCAGGACCTCTTCGATGAAATGTACGCGTCGCTCGCCGACCGTTCCAGTCGCAAGCTGCTCAACCGCCTCGCGAACGTGGACGTACTTGTCATTGATGAGCTCGGCTATCTCAATCTAAAGCCAGAGCAAACCAACATCTTCTTCAAACTGATGGAAGAGCGCTATCGACGCAAGCCAACCATCATTACAACAAACCTTGACTATTCTGACTGGGGTGGCTTCCTTGGCAACAAGTCGCTCGTCAACGCCCTGCTCAGCCGTCTTCGCCACCACTGTCACACCGTGACGATTGACGGGCCCTCACTGCGGGACCCAACCGGCTGACACGTCTTCGTGGATCTAACCCATCCTCGTGGATCTACCCTCAGCAGCTCGCGTTGAAACCCCAAGCCGAGTTTGTCGCTTGCGAACGTCGTTCTCACGACACCGCGTCCGACGACATCGACATGCCATTCTGAATTGATGCTCGCGCTTCTGTCTGG
>CAIVTL010000143.1 GCA_903908785.1 Caldifarciminota bacterium
CCACGTGCCGGTACTCCCCGTCTTCTGAAGCCCAGGAGTGGTTCAACGCCGCACATCGCTTGCGGGCGGCGCGAAGCGGCGACCGACCGGGGCCTCATGCGTGTTTGACGCGTGTGGCGCCCTCGTCGGTTGCGTTGTCGGCGCGTAGGCGCTCAAGCATCTCCCCGAAGACGGCGTCAAAGTCCGCCCATGGACGTGTCGCCCAGCCAAACTGTCGTCCCCCGGTCAGCGTCAGAAGGTGAACCTCACCGCCAATTCCTACTCGCTCTTCCAAAGGCAGCGCGTCATCAACCGATCGAGCTTTCACAATGAGGCTGATGATTGCGTCGTGGACACCAAGTTCAGCAAGGCTGTCTGCAGCAACCGCAATAAGCTCACCCGAAGGAGGCTTGATGCCGATGCCGTACTGAATCCTTTCCGCAGCGAAGTCGCTCTCGGAGCGGAATGCGTATCCGACATAGGCGTCTTCCGCCGGCGAATAGCCGAAGTGGTAGATGGTCGCGGTGCCTGGCTCATCCAACCGAGTCCAGAGTCCACGAAGTTCACCAGGCGCAACGGAGTTTACGTAGTCGATGTCGCGCCCGAGGATCCGGGTCTCGATGTGTACGAACCAGTCCAGGGGCAGCCGCTGGGATCCGGTTCCACAGACAACCGCTCCCAAGTGCGGCACGGGAAGGATTTTGGATGCGTAGAGAGAGGGTGTCTTGTCGGTAGCCCGAATCGCAAGTGAGTCCATGCCGAGGACGACGCTCTCGCGATCCAGAACGAAGACGAGTGCTGTCACAGTGTCCCCCATAGTGTGCGTTGAACGCCGACCCGCGGGCGGCACGAAGCGACGGCCGCCGGGTTCATCGTCTTCCGTGCTACGCATCATACGATAGCTCAAACGCGAATACCGCACTGCCGAGAATGCATCGACCGGCGTCATCGGGCCGTGCCATCACGACTTCGGGGGTGAACGTCAGCCTGGCGGACCGGCTTGCGTTCTCCACATCCTTGTAGATGAGTGTTGCGCGAAGACAGGGCGGCGACCACTCGACTGTCGAGCCCGAAAGACGACGCGGCAGGAACACACTAGCCGTATACGCAGCAAGGAGGTCGAGGTACGCCGGCGGATATGGTACGACCGTCGGCGCCGCCGATGACGTCGACGGGAGCACGTGATAGAGCCACCTATGGAGCTGCGTCCGGAGGTTGTGCCGAATACCTCGACCAAGCGTCGGGATGTCGACGGTGAGCCAGCCTTCGGGTTGGCCGCGGGTTGCCGTGACCTGCGGATCGGCACCGTGCAGCATGTCAATGAAAGCCTGCTCATCGAATGACCACTCCAGCGCCACATCCTTTGCGGCGCCGAAGCCTATGTTGTGAAGAAGACATGCGGGTTCCCGGTGGCCAGTCGGCTGACTTCCTGCGAGAGGCGAAACAGCCGGGCCTGGAGCCAGCTGCCATAGAGAACTCGCGGTTCCGGTTGTTCCAGCGAGCGCCAAGGCAAGGTGCGGCGTCGTGACCACCAACTCCGGACGCATGGCGGCCTTCCGTTGGCGGGACATCGCCGCGATGGTCAGGAGTGCTGCGACTGCTGTGATGAGAGCCGCCAAACTCGATAGACCCGTGAACCACTCAGCAGCATCGAACATCACGCCTCCAGTCCAACGCCCGCGTTCACCAGCGAGACGACCGCGAAGCGGGCGACTCGGGGGCAGACCGGTGCCGGACGTTGCAGTTGGCCGACCGTGTCGAAGTGAGTCGAATCTGGCCGCTGGATCCGGGAAGGGGCGTCCGCCCACCCGAATCGGGCGGGCGCTTTGCAGCGAGCTTGGAGGCACGACGAAATGCTCATAACCGGCCTCCGCCAGCTGGTCGCCTGGCCCGATCGTCAGGTACAGCCGTGACGACTGCTCGGGGACGTTCTCGGCGGACGCCCGGACCTCCCACTCCCGGACAAGGGTAACTGCCAGAAGTGCACCGACAACGTCCTTCGGCGCATCGACCAGTTCCACTGGCATCGCCACCGTGTTACGGAGCCGGACCTGCACGCCGTCGGCGGAAAGGTGGTACTCCTGACCGGGATTTAGATCGCCAACAGCAAAGCAAGTAAGCGTTTTGCGGCCTGTACCAGACAGGACCGGGGTCACCATGAGGCGCTGGTTCGGCGATGAGAACTCGGTAGCATCGTCGTGAACGATAGTCACGACCACATTGTGAGCTATGACACCCCCAGTGTTCCGAATCCGCACGTCCGCACCGAATGGCTCGCAGAACTTGCCATCTTGCTTTGAGACCAGTGGAGCAACCACGAGAGATCGAGACATCGACCAGCCGAAGTCGGCGACTAGCTGAGGTGGCTGTGGGCGCTGAGCGTAGTCACGAATGGCAATTCCACAAATCACGATCCCGGCCAGGCTGCCGATGCGCACCAATAGCCAGTCGATGCGAGACCATTTGCTCATCTGGTGGTTCCGGACCATCCCGGCCACCGATTCCGATCGAATCCGGCCACTGATCCGGGCTGAAGCCGGCCGGTGATTCCGACGGAAACCGGCCACCATTCCGATCGAAGG
>CAIVTL010000144.1 GCA_903908785.1 Caldifarciminota bacterium
CCCAGGTCGCGCACGATGTTGCCGGTGTAGTGGTAGGCGGTGTAAACGTCGAGGTATTCACCGCTCGAGACCAGCCCGACCGGCAGCGGCGGGCCGAACGAGAGCATCGGCTTCGGGGCAAACCCTTTGGTATAGGCAATCGGCAACTCGCTTCTGCGGAGCGAGCGATAGAACGCGCGGACCCGGTCGAGGTGCGCGGCGAACTGGTACTGCTCCTCGACCGTGTACTTGATGCGGAAGCGCGTGCGGAGTTCCTGGAAGCTCTGCAGCGGCCTCGGCCTCCGTCCGTAATCCGGCTCCGTTTTCTCCGCCACTTCTGCCTTCTGCATTCTCGCTTCTCGCTTCTCGCTTCGTCCATCCTCACATGCCCCGCAATTCGTGCACTCGCCAGTCGCGCAGTCGGGCGTCAGTTCGCCCGCTTTCGCCTTCTCGTATTCCCGGGCCAGGAACTCCGGGCTGACCCCGACGTTGATGAAATCCCACGGCAGGCGGTCGCCGGGCGTGCGTTCCGCGAGGTAAGTCTTCGGGTCGACTCCGAGTGCGGTGCAGCTCTCGAGCCAGAGCGGGAAACGGAAGAACTCGGTCCACTCCTGGAACACGCCGCCTTCGCGATAGACCTTCTCGATGACCGGGCCCAGTTTCTCGTCCCCGCGCGCCAGCATGGCCTGGATATACGAACATTCCGGGTTCTCCCACTTGGCCTTCACGTTCCGGCGCGTGATTGCGTTCCGCACCCGGTCAATCTTCGCCCGGGTTTCGGCCAGGTCCCCGAACCCGGCCCATTGCAGCGGCGTGTGGGGCTTGGGCACGAACGGGCTTAAGTTGAACCGGACCGGCCGTCCCTTGCAGAGCCGCCCGACTTCGGTTACGAACCGGCCGATTTCGGCGATGTCCGCATCGGTCTCGCCGGGCAGGCCGACCATGAAGTAAAGCTTCACGCCGTTCCAGCCGGCATCGAGCGCGTTGCGCACCGATTCGAGGATGCGTAGTTCCGAGATGTTCTTGTTCATGAACCCGCGCAGCTTCTCCGACGCGGTTTCCGGGGCAAAGGTAAGGCCGGCCTTCTTCACCTCCTGCAGGCTCAAGGCCAACTCGCTTGAAAAGTCCTCGCCCCGGGTCGAAGGTAGGGAAATCGAGACCCGGCGTTCCTTTAGGCGCGAGTTGAGCTTCGTAATCAGTCCGGGCAGGTCCGGGTAGTCGAGGGCCGAAAGCGAAAGCAGCGAGATTTCGTCCCAGCCCGAAGCCCGGATGCCGCGTTCGGCCAGCCGCACCACCGATTCCTGGGGGCGAACCCGGACCGGCCGGTTCATCATGCCGGCCTGGCAGAACCGGCAGCCGCGGGTGCAGCCGCGCGCGACTTCGACGGTCAGGCGGTCGTGGGTTATCTCGCATATCGGCACGACCGGCGGGAACGGGAAATCCTCTTCCTTCAGTTCGTTCATCACCCGGCGTCGGACGGTCGCGCCGGGCGGCGTGAAACCGGGCACGTACAGGCCTTCGAGCCGGCTGAGTTGCGTGAGCAGCATGCCCCGGTCCTTGCCGTCCCAGCCGGCGACAACGCCGGTTATCTCGCGTACCGGGTCCTCGCCGTCGCCGACCACGAAGACGTCGATGAAGTCGGCCATCGGCATCGGATTGACCGTGCAAGGCCCGCCTGCGACGACTAGCGGGTGCGACGCGTTTCGCTCGGTGCGGCGCAACGGGATGCGACAGAGGTCGAGCAGGTACAGGACGTTCGTGTACGAAAGCTCGCTCTGCAACGAAATGCCGAGTACGTTGAACTCGGATACGGGCCGCTGCGATTCAAGTGCGTAAAGGGGCAGGCTGCGTTCGCTCAGCGCCTTGCCAAAATCGGGCCACGGCGCGTAGCAGCGTTCGCAGACCGCGTTGTCCAGACGGTTGATTATCGAATAGAGGATGCGGAGCCCGTAATTGGACATGCCCAGCTCATAGGCCTCAGGCATGGCCAGAACCCAGCTTACCCGGGCCGGGTCGGGGTCACGCAGCAGGGCATTATACTCGCCGCCCGTGTAGCGTATCGGCTTGGTGACGAGGGGTAGAACCTCGCGGATTCGTTCATCCATCAGGTTGTGTGTGTCTATGTTAGCCTGATACCGAGCGAAGTCAAGGAAACAGGGCGCGGTCAGGTAGATTCGGGTCGCAAACAGTCGGGCAGTCGGCAATCGCCAATCGTCAATCGGAAATAGCTTGCGCCCGCGCGCCTTGACTGTTTCGCTGGTGGAGGGATACTTAGAGTGATGTTGCTCGCCTACACCGTGCACGCAAGGGACATGCTCACTGAGCGCGGAATACCAGAGGACTGGGTCGTCCGCGCGGTGGAGTCTCCGTTGCGTACGGAGTACCATGACGACGGCACAACTCACTACCTGAGCAATGTGCCCGAGCGTGGTGGCCGTGTCCTGCGGGTTGTAGTGAACGCGAAGGTCAGTCCGGTTGTCGTGGTCACGGTCTTCTTCGACCGTCGCATGAGGAGATTGTCATGAGATTGAAAGTGGACAAAGAGAGTGATGCGCTGTACTTGAGGCTCGATGAAGCCGCAGTGGTCGAGTCCGAGGAAGTCCAGCCGGGAGTGGTATTAGACTACGACGCGGCCGGTAACATGGTTGGTGTCGAAATCCTCAACCTGAGCAAGCGCGTCGCTCCCGAACGCCTCCGCGTCCTGCAACTCGAAACCGTCTAGCCCGCGCCCGCAGGCGCGGTTTCGTCTCTCGTAACCCGTAACCCCGCCCTGCAGCCGGACGGATCTGGAGTCAATGTGTGTCCCCGAAATCCACCTCAGACCAAGCGAAGTCAAGGAAACAGGGCAGTTGTAAGGCTTCAGGCGGGAAATGGGAAACCGCCAAGAACGTCGAGGGATCCGTGAGAGCAGAGACCGGGCTGCGGAAGATAGAGGACGGACTTGTCAGCGACCGGCAACGCTCCTAGAAGAGGGCTGTGCCTCCGCCCGACAGCGCGAGCTTGAGGAACAGCAGCTTCGCCTTCGGACAGCGATCCGGACACTCGACGAACTGGAGACCGTCGGACTTCGTCTCCGTGAAGTATCCCGGGGTCATTGATACAACTTTGTATATGGAGGGAGGAGAGATGAGGTGCAGGCCACCGCATATCCTCCTCGTTGTGCTGTCCGGTTTGGCGATGTGTGCAGGCGATTCTCGCCATTCGTGGTAGTAGCAGAATCCTGGGCCCAGGGCCAGCGACCTTCGGGTCAGTGAGTCATACGGTCCGATCGCAAGAGCTGTCCAGGCACTTTCTCCCCGACGGTAGCGGGCAAGCAGTGCGAGCTTCGCCGAGTTGAGCCGTCTCAGCGTGCCGGCATCGGTCATTTGAGTGGCGATGAGAGTTTCGCCCGGCAGCGTCTCACTGCGAGTCCTCCGGTTGAAGAGCGCCAGTTCAGAGTCCGCCAACGGAACTCCCTGCTTGATGGTGTATGATCCGAACAGGCTGAAGTCGAGCCTCGCGGTACAGCCTTCCGTGAAGTTGAAAAGCGACGTGGCACTGTAACGGCCAATGTATGATGCTGTCACCGTCCATGTCGTTTCCGGGACCTGGATGACCATGTAGTGTCCGTCCTCGTCAGTGGCGTTGCCGAGCTCCGTTCCGTCGAGTATCACGGATGCCCCAACCAGTGGCTCCCCGGTCATCTCGTCGCGGACGGTTCCGGTCAAGACGCCCTTCGGCGAGCCCGAAGTCACGTTAGCTATCAGCAGGATAGCCGCGAGGAGATTCGGGGGCATATTACTCAAATCCTACGACGTCAATGCCGGGCGGGGTTCGGGGTTCACCATCAGGGAATCGGCTGACAGCCAACACATTCGCGATTGCCGATTGACGATTGCCGATTGGCGGAGAGGACGGGCAGTTGCTGACGGCCAGTCTGAGAGTAGACAGCATACAGTAGTCAGCATGCAGAGGCGGGTTTCGTTCACGGCTTTCGAGTGCGACGGCGGGGCGGTTTTGCGGCGGGCTTGTCCGAGGCTCGAAACTCGCCACCTTGTTCTTCGCTGTCTGACGCAAGGCGGTCTATCCAGTAACGCGGTTCGCGATGGAGGTGCGCCACGGCCACAATCACGATCGTATCGGTCTCCTGGCCGTAAATCAGGCCGTATGGGAAGCGGCTTAGCAGCGCCCGGCGCAGGCCTGGCGTCAGTTCCGCGCATGAGTCGGGGTATGCCTTGATGCGATGGACCGTTCGGTCCAACTCATCAAGGAATTCGTACCCGAGCCCGGCCGACTGGCGTTCGTACCAGGCGAACGCATCGTCCAGTTCCTGCCTTGCGGTGGAGAGAAAGCGGATTCTCACTTGCGCCGGTGTTTGTCCATGACCTGGGCGTAAGGGACGCTGTCTTCCCGGCCCGCACGGTAGGCCTGCCATCTTGCCCGGGCTTCGTCTGCCCAGACCCGGTCAATCTCCGGGTCAGGCCGGTCCAGTTCGAGCAGGATGCTGTCCACGACCGCCAGTTTCTCGGTATCGGGCAGCGTCCTGATTTCCTCGACAACATCCTGCGCCCGTTTCGTCATGTCATGCTCCTTTCGCAGGTAGCTCGCTCAATTTCCATCGCTGTCAATCCTGCTGCGCTTCGGTGAGGGCTGCGCGGTTGATGGTTAGCTTGGCCACGGTGTAGTTCTACCTGAATCAAGCCGCGTGTCAAGCGTGGGACCACTTGGGACGATGACCATTTTGTCTGCATCCATCAAGGCCGGGCGGGGTTCGGGGTTCACCATGGGGAATCGGCTGACAGCCAACACATTTACGATTGCCGATTGCCGATTGCCGATTGGCGGAGAGGACGGGCAGTTGCCGACGGGCGGTCTGAGAGTAGACAGTATTCAGTAGTCAGCATTCAGGGGGCACGATTCGCTGACGGCTTACGGCTAACGGCTTGCGGCTCACGATTTGCGGGAACGGCGGCGGGGCGGCTTTGTGGCGGGCTTGTCTCGGGCGACGGGCGCGTGGGCGCTTTCGGCTGCCTCGACTCTCTCGTACAGAGTCTCGGGCGCGATGTCAGCCCCGTTGGGCCACGCGATTGTCCCGCCTTCGATTCGAGCCTGACGGAAGTATGAGAGGTTCCGCAAAGGGAAGAACACCGGCCCCAAGTCGAGGCAATCGGAGAAGTCCACGTCGCCAGTCGCGTCGTCGTCGAAGGTCACCCGGAAGACGTATCCGCCACGGTATTCAATCGCCGTCACATGGCTGAGGTACGACATCCTACGTCCTAGCTGAGCGGCTCTATCTTTTCGATCTCCTGCCCGGTACGCACCAGTGACCAGTCATGTTCCAGTTCTGCGACGTGCAGGTCTATCCATTCCCGAATTAGTCGAAGCGCCGTACGCGACCTCAGTCCTCCACGCAGTATGTTGCCTTGGAAGTCGAGAAGCGCCTTGTCGTCTTGATACTCGACGTGAATGTGGGGCGGGTTGTGGTCATCGTAGTGCATGCGCACGATAAGCCCGAAGAATCTCGATAGCTCAGGCATGCCGGCTCACCAAATCCATCAAGGCCGGGCGGGGTTCGGGGTTCACCATCAGGCGAAGCGTACCAATTCGGG
>CAIVTL010000145.1 GCA_903908785.1 Caldifarciminota bacterium
ATGCGTCCTCTGCTTCTGACCGCGCCGGGCGCGGTGCCAACACGCAACTCGTAACTCGAAACTCGCAACCGGGCTTGCGCTTGCTTGACTTCTGTTCGCCGGAACTTATGATTCCGAACTCGATTTCGAGCACCCCAGGAGCGGTGAAATGGCTAGAACAAAGAACACTCAGCAGAAGAACGGCAACGGCGCGAACGTAGGATTCGAAGCCCAACTCTGGCAGGCAGCGGACAAGCTCCGCGGCGTGATGGACGCGTCCGAGTACAAGCACGTCGCGCTCGGCCTGATATTCCTTAAGTACATTTCCGACGCCTTTGCCGAACGCCACTCGGAACTCGAACGCGAGACCGCAGACTCCAAAAGCGAATGGTACGCCAAAGACGCGGCGCAGCGCAAGACCACGCTCGAAGACCGTGACGAGTACCTGTCCGAAAACGTCTTCTGGGTTCCGGAAAAGGCGCGGTGGTCCTACCTGCTGAAGCGCGCCAAGCTCCCATCCATCGGCAAAGACATCGACGATGCGATGGAGGCCATCGAGCGTGATAACCCGAAGCTTAAAGGTGTGCTTTCCAAGAACTACGCACGGGAGCAGATAGACAAGACGACGCTTGGCGGCCTGATTGACCTGTTCGCCAACGTCGGGCTCGGGGACAAAGAGAGCCGGTCCAAAGACCTGCTCGGCCGGGCCTATGAGTACTTCCTGAGAGAATTCGCCCTCGCCGAAGGCAGGAAAGGCGGCCAGTTCTGGACTCCGCGCTGCGTGGTACGCCTGCTGGTCGCGATGCTCGAACCGTTCAAGGGGCGCGTCTTCGACCCGTGCCCCGGCTCGGGCGGGATGTTCGTGCAGAGCGAGGAATTCGTGCAGGCGCACGGCGGCAAGGTCGGCGACGTATCTATCTTCGGCCAGGAGCGGAACCAGACCACCTACCGGCTCTGCATGATGAACCTTGCCATTCGCGGCATCGAGGGCAACATAGTCTGGAACAATGAGGGCTCGTTCCACAATGATGCGCACAAGGACCTGCGGGCCGACTTCGTGCTCGCCAACCCGCCCTTCAACGACTCAGACTGGGGCGGGGACCGGCTCAAGGACGACAAGCGCTGGAAGTACGGCGTGCCGCCCGAAGGCAACGCCAACTTCGCCTGGGTCCAGCATTTCATCCACCACCTCGCGCCGACCGGCATGGCCGGCTTCGTCCTTGCCAACGGCTCGATGTCCTCGAACCAGTCGGGCGAAGGCGAAATCCGCAAGAACATCATCGAGGCCGACCTCGTTGACTGCATGATTGCCCTGCCCGGCCAGCTCTTCTACTCGACGCAGATACCGGTCTGCCTCTGGTTCATCGCCCGCGACAAACGAGGGCGACCCTCACCCTTCCCTCTCCCAAAGGTAGAGGGTACAGACAAGGAGCACTACCGTGGGGGCTTCGAATTCGCCGGGCTGGTTGAGAAGGCACGGGAACTGAGGAAGAAGCAGACCCCGGCTGAGGAAGTCATGTGGGCTCTGTTGCGGGACCGGCAGTTCATGGACTTGAAGTTCCGGCGGCAGCACCAGATTGGGAACTACATCGCTGACTTCTACTGCGACGAGCAGAAGTTGGTAATAGAGCTCGACGGGCCGGTTCATGAGAGTGCGCAGCAGCAGAAGCACGACGCCAAACGTGATGCATACCTGACCTCGATGGGAAACGCAGTGATTAGGTTGAGTAACGACCTCGTGCTCAGTGACCCGCAGGGCGCCCTGACCCGTGTCGTGGCCTCTCTCCCTATGGGAGAGACAAGAGTGAGGGCGACTTCGCCACGTGATAGACGTGGCGAAGTCCTGTTCATTGATGCCAGAAAGCTCGGCACGATGGTGGACCGCACGCATCTTGAGTTGATGCCGGAAGACATTCGCAGGATTGCCTCAACCTATCATGCTTGGCGGAGCAATCCTGCGAACCCTCACCCCAGCCCTCTCCCATTGGGAGAGGGTGACCGAAGGTCGGGTGAGGGGAATCCAGCCGCTGGCGCGTACAGCGATGTTCCAGGATACTGCCGGTCTGCGACACTGGAAGAGATTCGCTCCCACGGCTGGATTCTGACCCCTGGCCGCTACGTCGGGGCGGAACCGCAGCCCGAGGATTCCGAGCCTTTCGCCGAGAAGATGGCGCGGCTGACAAAGGAACTCGATTCCCAGTTTGCCGAGAGTGCCAAGTTGGAGAAGGAGATTAGGAAGAACCTGAAGGGATTTGGATATGGAGCGTAATCCTGCCGACTTGAAGTGCCAAAATGGCACTTCAAGTGGCCAGTTGATGCCGGCCCGACGAATAGAACAGGCCATACTGGTGATTCGGGGCCATAGGGTGATGCTCAGTACAGACCTGGCCGTACTCTATGGGGTCGAGCCGAAAGTCCTAATCCAGGCCGTGAAGCGCAACATCGAACGCTTTCCCGAGGACTTCATGTTCCAGCTAACCCGGGACGAATTCCGCATCTTGAAGTCACAATTTGTGACTTCAAGTTGGGGCGGCGTGCGAAGAGCGACGCCGTATGCCTTCACCGAACAGGGAGTGGCGATGCTATCGAGCGTACTGCGCAGCAAGCAAGCCGTGCAGGTCAACGTCGAGATAATGAGGACATTCGTCCGCCTGCGGCGCATCCTGGCCGAGAACGCCGCGCTTGCCCGCCGATTTGACGAACTCGAAAAGAAGTACGACGTCCAATTCAAGGGCGTTTTCGACGCTATCCGCAAGCTCATGCAGCCGCCTGAACCGAAGAAGAAGCCCATTGGCTTTCGTCCGGACTGACCATGTTGAACGTTCGGGCGCTGCTCAAGAAACTCCGCGCCGACGGCCGAGTCGAGTGCCTGGGTCGGGGCCTGAATGCCCAATGGCAGAAGACCGACCGGAGGGATATGGGTACTGAGTCGGGAATATAGGCATGAAACTAGGTAGCAGGCGAACCGGGCGGAAACCGACCGGGAAGATACAACAGAACCTGGTGGAACTCGGCGCTTAGAGTGCGTTGCAGGCCATGACCGAATCTGAGTTGCGCAAGCTGATTCGCGGCGGCGAGTCTCTTGAAGTCGAGTTCAAGGAGAGCTTCGACCGCGAGGCGGTCGAGACCGCGGGCGCGTTCGCCAACACCCGTGGCGGCACTATCTACGTTGGCGTCTCGCGGAAGGGCGAGTCAATCGGGATAGAAGTCGGGCCGGAGACGCTGAGCGACTGGTCAAATCAAGTCAGCCAGGGCACCGACCCGCGCGTGATACCTGACATTGAAACCCGAGAAGTCGGTGGCAAGATGGTCGCCATGGTAGTAATCAGAGAATCACCGCTCAAGCCGGTTTCGGTCAAGGGCCGATGCTATCGCCGAGTCAGCACCAGCAATCGCGTCATGACTCCGGCCGAGATTTCAGAGATGCACCTTCAGTCAACCGGCTCAAGCTGGGACCTTCAGCCTGCACCGGGCAAGACGCTTCGGGACATAGACCCGGACATGGTAAGGAACTACGTGCGACTGGCCAATGCCGCCGGTCGCAAGCGCATACCCGAAGCCGAGAGCTTCGAGCGGGTGCTGCGCAAGCTGGAACTCATCAAAGAACACCGACCGACGTGGGCCGCGGTGTTACTCTTCGGGAAGCGGCCCCAAAGCCCGCTGACGCAGGCCGTAGTTCACTGCGGCCTGTTCAAACAGGAAAGCCGGGTAATAGACGACCGGATGATAGACGGTTCCCTCATAGACCAGGTCGAAGAGGCGCTGAAGTTTATCCAGAAGAACACCAACGTCGAGTTCGTCATCACCGGCAAGCCGGCCCGCGATGAAATCTGGGACTATCCGCTTGAGGCTCTGCGTGAAGCGCTCATCAACGCGGTCTGCCACCGCGACTACACGCTTCCGTCCAACACCGACATCCGGATTCACGACGACCGGCTGGAAATCTGGAGTCCGGGCGGCCTGCCGTTCGGCATAACGCTGCCCGAGTTGTTCAAACCTCACAAGTCGGTACTGAGGAACAAAGGTATTGCCTCGGTGCTGTACGACATCGGCTGGATTGAGAAATGGGGCTCAGGCATAGACAAGATAAGGCGGCTGTGCCGGAGCGAGAAGAAACCGGAACCGGAGTACGAGGAACAGACCCAGACCCTTATCGCGAGATTCCGCAAGGATGCATTCAAGGACGAGTACCTGCGCAAGCTCGGGCTGAGTGAACGGCAGATGGCAGTCGTTGCATACGTCCGTCAGCACGCCAGCATCACCAACGCCGACCATCGTGCGCTTGCTGGTGTGCAGCGCAAAACGGCGGCACGGGACTTGGATGCCCTCGTGAGTCTGGGCGTTCTCGATAGAACCGGTGAACGCAAGGGAACACGCTATGTACTCAGGAAGAACTTCGGCGCAGGAAGCCAGCCGCGCCGCAAGACGGATATGGGACATTTATGAGACATTTGAGACATTCGGATGTCCCGCGCGACGAACACCGAGGGGAAACCCGCCACAAACCCGCCAAACCCGCCATGAACCGGACACCAAACGTGATCAAGAAAGCCGCGAAGGGGACGATGAATGGGCAAATAGGGCAATCATGTGGGAGCAGCAAGTCCGAAGTAAGCGTACTACCCTCAAGTGAGCGTATTAGTAAGCGTAGTAGCGTAGGAATGGTGAATAGTGAATGGTGAATAGTGAAAGAGGAGTGCGGGATGCCTGAGAGCAAGCGGGACCTGACCGAACGGACGTTTGCCTTCGGTGTCCGGATTGTCGCGCTCTGCCGGACTCTGGACCGGCGTGACTCAACGTGTCGGATTCTGGCCGGCCAACTCCTGCGTTCCGGGACTTCAGTAGGTGCGAACATCGAAGAGGCCCAAGCGAGTCAGAGCCGCGCCGACTTCACATCCAAGTGCTCGATTGCCTGCAAAGAGGCACGGGAAACGCACTACTGGCTCAGGTTGCTTTCGGCATCAGGAATCATCTCAGACCACGAAGTCGAAGGGCTTCTCGATGAGTGCGATCAGGTTGTTGCCATCCTCACCACGATAGTCAAGAAGGTGAAGCAGGGGACGAAGTGACCACTCGTTTTCACCCTTCCCCATTCTCATCTTGTTTTCACCATTCACCCTTCCCCATTCTCCATTCTCCTAGGAACTGACCATGCCGAGCGAGTGGCGGCGGAGACGCACGTCCGAACTGCTCGCTGAGGGCGTGCTGGCGATAGGCGACGGGTACCGCGCCAAGAACGACGAGCTTGGACCTGCGGGTCTTCCGTTCGCGCGGGCGGGGAATATCGACGGCGGATTCCAACTCGAAGGTGCGGATAGATTCCCGAGGGAAAACCTGTCTCGCGTCGGCGAGAAGGTCTCTCGGTCTGGGGACGTGGTGTTCACGTCGAAGGGCACGGTCGGCCGGTTCGCCTTTGTCAAGGAGACCACGCCGAGCTTTGTCTATTCACCACAGCTCTGCTACTGGAGAAGTCTCCGTCCGGACGTACTTGCCCCGCGGTTTCTGTACTACTGGATGTGTGGTCCCGACTTCTGGGCGCAGGCGGCCGGCGTGAAGGGTCAGACCGACATGGCCGAGTACGTCAGTCTGTCGGACCAGCGACGAATGTACGTCTCCTTTCCTTCCTTTCCTACCCAGCGTTCCATTGCCCGCAGTCTCGGCGCGCTGGATGACAAGATTGAGCTGAACCGGAGGATGAACGAGACGCTGGAGCAGATGACCCGGGCAATCTTCAAGTCGTGGTTCGTGGACTTTGAGCCCTTCCGCGGCAAAGGCATGGTCGAGTCGCCGCTGGGGAAGATCCCAAAGGGGTGGAAGGTGGAACCGATAGCTGAGCTTGCTGATGTCGTGGGCGGCGGCACTCCACGTACTGACGAGCCGCGCTTCTGGACCGGCGGCCGATACTGCTGGGCAACTCCGAAAGACCTTGCACCGCTTGATGTACCAGTGCTTCTCGATACTGGGCGCAGAATCACGGACGCGGGTATCGGGCAGATTAGCTCTGGCCTGCTTCCTGTAGGAACCGTTCTGCTCTCATCGCGTGCGCCAATCGGCTATCTCGCGATTGCTGAAACGTCTGTCGCCATCAACCAGGGCTTCATCGCAATGTTGCCGAGAGACGCCGTGTCGAATCTCTTCCTGCTGCACTGGTCGCGGTACAACCACGAAGTGATAGTCGGGCGGGCCAACGGCACGACGTTCCTTGAAATCAGCAAGAACAACTTCAGGCCGATTCCGGTCGCGGCCCCGCCGACCGACGCAATGAAGGCATTCGACGCGCACGTGCGCCCTATGTATAACCGCGTAGTAGCGAACACTCGCCAATCCCGCACCCTCGCCGCCATCCGCGACGCGCTCCTGCCGAAGTTGATGAGCGGGGAAGTAAAGGCGGAGGCGTTTGATTGGAATAGAGTAGATATCATATGAAGATTCCCAGCAATGACGAGATTCTAGCAATCCTAGACCAGTTGGACGCCAGTGTTGCCGACGACCTAGAATCGTACTGGCTCGAGTTCAAGCCGTGGCGCGACCCCAAGGAGGATATGCGCGTTGCTGCCGAGACCGCCGCGTGCTTCGCTAACGCTGACGGAGGCGTCATCGTGTTTGGCGTGGCAGACCGTATTCGGGGCAGGGTAAATGCGATACACGGCGCAAGTCGCTATGACATGAGCATATGGCGCAGCAGCATTTTTGCATCGACGCGGCCTAACCTGGATGTCGAAGTCGGCGAGTTGCCTGTCGACGAGGGAAGCGGCAAGCTCCTCGTTGTGCGCGTTCAGAGGGGTTTGAATCCCCCTTACGGGACCGCAGAGGGCATGTACAAGGTCAGGGTCAGTAAGAACTGTATGCCTCTGGACCCGCAGGCCTGGGCGCGCATTCAAGTCTCGACCGGCGCGGTGGATTGGAGCGGGCAGGCCGCGGAGGGAGTTGGCAGGGAGGACATTGACCCCGTGGAGATTGCCCGGGCGCGCAACATACTCAAGCGCGTTAGCCCCGAATCCGAACTCCTCAAGCTGGACGATGGCGGTTTCTTGGCGGCTCTTGGCGCCATCCGCAGCGGCCGAGTTACGCACACCGGGTTGCTGCTTTTCGCGCAGGAGTCCAAGCTCGCCGAGAAGTGCCCTCAGCACCAAGTGCATTACGTGTACGAGACATCTGATACTGAAGTGGCCCGCAATGATTCGTATCGCTCGGGCCTGCTCGACGTTCTGGAGCGGCTGGAGCAGACGTTCACAGGGCCTGCCAATCCAGAGCAGGAACTATCGCTCGGTCTATTCAAGCTGCGCATTCCGGCTTTCCCCGTGGATGTAGTTCGCGAGGCGGTTCTCAACGCCGTCACCCACAGAGATTATTCTGACCCCAACGAGGTGCTGGTGAGGCACACGAAGCGTGAGCTGGTCGTCACAAGTCCAGGCGGGTTTCTTGCGAACATCTCGCCAGGGAACATCCTCCGCGCCGAGCCGATCAGTCGGAACAGATGTTTAGCGGAGGCGTTCCAGAAGCTGCGGCTGGTTGAGCGGGCCGGTGTCGGCCGCCGACGCATCTTCACGGCCATGCTGTCCTACGGCAAAAGGCTCCCAGTGTACGAGACCGACGGCCTTCGTGTGACACTGAGGCTTTTCGATGGCGGATACGACGAGCGCACGGCAACGCTCGTTGCCCAGTGGAAGAAGGCGGGCAGAGAGGTAGACCTCGACGGTCTGCTTGTGCTGGCTTTCCTGCGCGAGAATGCCTTCTTGGATTCAGTCTCCGCAGCGAAGCTGCTGCAGGTAGAGCGAGACCAAGCGCGGTCGATCCTTGACCACCTCGCGCAACCGCAGGTCGGCATCTTGGAGCGGCGCGGTCGTACAAAGGCGGTCACTTACCATCTGACCAAAGCGGTCGCACGTGACCTTCTGGGTAAGGCAGCCTACACCAAGACCCGCGGACTCGATCCGATTCGATACGCCGAGATGGTCAAGGCCTTCGTTGCAGACCACGGCTCCATCTCGCCACGTGAGTGCCGCGAACTCCTTGGACTCGGGGAATCACAGTCCTCACGCGTACAGGTATCGCAGATGCTAGCCAGATGGTCGACCGAAGATGGGTTTCTGAGGCGTGAGGGACAGTCACCCAAGGTCAAGTATTACCCGCGCACCTAGTGCCTATCCGGATGTTAATTCCTCCGGAGGATTCGGGGTGGAATCAGGGCGTGGTCTGTAAGTTATCTAGTTCTAGGATGTTACGCGCTCCGGAGCGTTAATGGAGTGTAAACGGTGACGAGTAGCTTCTCCGAATCCGATGTCGAAGACGCCGCCTTAGACTGGCTAACCGAGCTGGGCTGGGCGGTGAAGCACGGGCCGGACATATCGCCTGACGGCGATACCCTCACCCGGCCTTCGGCCTCCCTCTCCCAATGGGAGAGGGAAAGAGGGCGAGGGGGCAAAGCCTGGGAGAGGGGAAGCTACAGCGACGTAGTGTTGCTGGAGCGGTTCCGCAACGCGCTGCGGCCGAAGCTGATGTCGGGTGAGATACGTACGACCTAACGGAGGATGACGTGAGTGCTGGAGGCCGTTCGCCGTTGAGGGACAGGCTGCTTGCGCTCGGCGAGCCTGAGATAAAGCAGAATTGGCTGGACTGCGCGGAGTTGGGAATCGGCCCCGAGCACGTCGCGGAGCTGATTGGCTTGGCGCTCGACGAGAAGCTGAACCGCGCTCCGAGTGACAGCCGGGAAGTCTGGGTGCCGGTGCACGCATGGCGCGCGCTGGCGCAACTCCGCGCCGCAGCGGCTGCCGAGCCATTGACGCGGCTTCTGCGGTTGATTGACGAGGACGACGATGATTGGGTCGGGGAGGAGTTGCCGCGCGTGTTCGGGATGATTGGCCCGCCCGCGATTCCGCCCTTGTCAGAGTATTTGCGGGCGAGCGACCATTCTGTCTATGCCCGGGTCGCGGCCGTTGACGGTCTGGGGTTCATCTGCTCGGACCATCCCGAAGTCAGAGACGAAGTGGTTGCCGTACTGTCGGGCCAGCTCGCCGCATTCAAGGAGAATGACCCGAGCCTGAACGGGTTCTTGATATCCCACCTCATAGACCTGCACGCCGTCGAGGTCGTGCCGCTCATGAAGCAGGCGTTTGAAGCCGACAGCGTGGACCTGTTCATCGTGGGCGACTGGGAGGATGTGCAGATTGAACTTGGGCTGAAGTCCGCGAGGGAGAAGCCGCCAAGGCCGACGCCGCGCGACCTGCTCCTCGGTCGGGAGCACGCGTCACCAGAACCGGCGCCACCGGCATCAGCACCGGAGGCACAACCGCTGACCCGCCAGGCTCGCCGGAAGGCGGAGCGGGAGGCGGCGAAGGAGCGGAAACGGAGACGGCAGTAGCGCCGCTGAGGAGGAACGAGGAGTGAGGAGTGAGGAATGAGGAGTCAGAAACGGGCGGAGAAGCGCTCGGGTTTCAGGGCGGCGGCTGGGGCTTGTATCGGGCGGCCGTATGTTTATCATTCATGGCATGAATAACCGTTATGAGGTGCTTAGGCGAGACGTTCGGGCCGCAGGGGATGTTCGTCCGGGCCTCGGACCGGGACGTGGTGCTGGCGCAGCTTCCGCGGCCGTCATCGCAGCGTGGCTGCCGAGGCTGATGGACTGACAGATGGAGGATGAAGCGGAGGCTGAACGATGAGGTTCGAGGTCTATTGTGATGAGAGCCAGCCGGATGTGTTCTGGACCAAGGCCAGGCGGAAGGCCAAGTATCTGCTCATCGGCGGTGTCTGGGTTCCCGCCCGGGGGCGACAGAAGCTGAAGGCCGACATCAACCGGCTCAAGGCGCGGCATGAGTTTCCCGGCGAGGTGAAGTGGCACAAGGTCCACGAGGGCAGGAAAGCATTCTACAAGGAACTGGTGGACTTGTTCATCGGTGCCGGCGAGGACGTAAGGTCCAGGTGCATAGCCGTTGAAGCCGCCAAGGTCAATCTGCTCAAGTTCCACCAGAACGACGCCGAGCTTGGGTTCTACAAGTTCTATTATCAGATGCTCAAGCACTGGATGCAGGACTTCAATGAGTACGTGGTGTTTTGTGACGAGAAGACGAACCGGGCCAAGGACCGACTCAAGGTGCTCCAGCGAACTCTGTCATGCGCGACACTGACGAGCAAGGTCGTCTCGGTTCAGGCTTTGCCGTCACGTGAGGTCGTTTTGCTCCAGTTGGCCGATTTCCTGCTCGGCATCGTTTCGACGCGGCTGAACGAGAGTGCCAAGCCGGGTAGCTTCAAGGATAGGCTGGCTGTGTATCTCGAACGCCGGCTGGGTCGGAGACGCCTCGGGCCAACTTACTTGTCTGAGCCGAAGTTCAACATCTTCCGGATAGACCTGAAGGGCGGCTGGTGACGTGCAGCCGCCGCCAAAGGTCAATTACGCGACTGAAGTCGAGTATCGTACGCATTTCGTGCGGGTCTACTGTCGCGGGCCAATCGTGACGTTCGACGGTATCCCGGTCTGGTTCAGACCTATGGATTTCAACCACTGCATGTTTGAGAGCACCCGGCGCGACGGCGCGAAGGATACGCTGTCCCGCGACCGCGTCGAGCGGATAGATTGGATTGCGGCCACGCTCGGGAATCCCGAGGCCGAGTTGTACCAGGGCTGGAACAAGCGGCTTCGGCGTGCGGATTCAAGTCGCCGCGTGGCCGTGGTTTACGGGGAATTCGTGGTAGTGATAGACATCCACACGAAGGACGACGGAAAGCGGTCTGCCAGATTCGTTACCGCGTTCCTTGCAGACAACAGCATCGCCAAGATACGGAGCATGCCGAAGTGGGTACAATAGAAAGAGCCGCTGGTTCGCATAGCTGGCCCAGCGGCCGAAGCCTCTGTAGGTTCCCTACACTAGGTAGAGAATCATCTAATTATCGCTGCCGGTCCGAGCTTGTCAAGCTCGGGAGAGTGAATGGCTGACACCCGTTTCACCGAGTCCGTCGTCGAAGACGCGGCCTTGGCTTGGCTGGCCGAGCTTGGCTGGGCGGTGAAGCACGGGCCGGAGATTGCGCCGGGAGAGTTGTTTGCTGAGCGGAAGGACTATGCCGAGGTCGTACTGCTGGAGCGGTTCCGGACCGCGTTGCAGCGGCTGAATCCGGGGCTGCCCGAGGACACTTTGGCCGATGCGGAGCGGCGGGTGATGAGGCCGGATGCGCCGATGCTGGAAGTGAACAACCAGCAGTTCCACCGCTGGCTGGTTGACGGCATCACGGGCGAGTACCGGGCATCGGATGGCGAGCTGCGCGGGCATCCGGTGCGGCTGGTTGACTTTGACGACCTCGACAACAATGACTGGCTGGCGGTGAACCAGTTCACGGTCACGGAGAGCGGGCACAATCGCAGGCCGGATATTGTGCTGTTCGTGAACGGTCTGCCTCTGGCCGGCATCGAACTGAAGAACCCGGCCGACGAGAACGCGGACATCTGGTCCGCGTACCGGCAGTATCAGACCTACAAGGCCGAGATTCCATCGCTCTACACCTACAACGACGCCTTGGTGATTTCCGACGGGCTTGAGGCGCGGATGGGCACTTTGACTGCGGGCAAGGAGTGGTTCCTGCCGTGGCGGACGATTGAGGGTCAGGAGGTCGAGCCTGCTTCAAGGCCGCAACTGGAAGTGCTGTTGCGCGGGGCGTTCGACCATCGGCGGTTCCTTGACCTCGTGCGCTGGTTCATCGTGTTCGACGACGATGGGTCAGGCAAGCTCACCAAGAAGATGGCCGGGTATCACCAGTTCCACGCGGTGCAGGCCGCGGTTGATGCGACCGTGAAGGCTTCGCGGCCAAAGGGTGACCGAAAGGCCGGAGTAGTCTGGCACACGCAGGGCTCGGGTAAGAGCCTGACCATGGCGTTCTTTGCGGGCCGGATTGTCGAGCATCCGGCGATGGAGAA
>CAIVTL010000146.1 GCA_903908785.1 Caldifarciminota bacterium
CGCCCTGCAGCCGCTCGGCTACACCAACGACGAGAACTATGCCACCGACGAACCCAACGACGATTTCAATATCAAGTGGGGCGCGGCCTCCGACGCAATGATTGATGAGATTTCGGAGTTGGCCGACAGCACGTTCGACATCGAAATCGACCGCCAGCACTCGTTCGAGGCCGACGACCACGACGTGTTCGTCAATCTGCCGTTCGGCGATTCGGTCGCGGAGGGGCAGGGCACGTGGGACAAGGCCGAAATCGAAATCACGGTCTTCTGCGATTCCGAGGAACTGGGCAAGGCCGTGCTTTCGGAGCTGTCGGACCTCGGGTATGACAACGACGAGAACGAAGTCCTCTCCGGGCCGAATGACGACTTCAACCTCAAGTACGGCGGCCTGCCCGAAGCGATGCTCGACGAAATCGCCGGGAGCCTCGAAGCAGAGTTCGGGACCGAGTTCCGGCGTTCCAAGGACTTCGACGAGACCAATCGGCAGGTCTTCATCAACCTGCCGAAGCAAGACTAGGTCGAAGTGGAAAGTGGAAAGGACTAAGGACTAAGCAAGAGAGAAAAGGGGAAGTGGCAAAGTGGGGGACAAAGACGATAGAAGGACCTCTGCTACTGCCAACTGCAAACTGGGAACTGCAAACTCGCGGCGGAGACGCGCGCGCCGGTTTGACTTTGGGGCACTGTTCTCCTATGATACCTGATGGGCTCCGGGCTGCTCCGGCGGCACCGCTGCCCGCATTGCCAGAATAAACCTTTGCCAGGAGGCAAACACATGCGTCTGAGAATTCTGTTGGTCGTCGCGGCCGCGGTGGCCGTGACCTTTGCTTGGCCCGACCTCAGCCGGCCGATAGTCAATGGCCAGGACGGTGAAGAACATATGGCCGGCCAGCTTGTCATTCAGCTTAGCCAGTCGCAGCGCGGACAAGTCCAGACCGCGACCCAGGACGGCATTGCCCTGTTCGGCATCCCGGCCCTGGACCAGCTTAGCCGGAAATGGCACGTCAGCGACGTCTCAATCCTGATGCGGAACCCGCATCCGAACGCGATTGACATACGCTACGGCTGCGACCTGCAGTACGTCATCCAGTTCGACGCAAACCAGGACGTCGCGCCGGTGGCGGCCGACTACCGGGCACTGCCCGAAGTTGAACTCGTCTGCCCGAACGGCGTCATGCGCTTCGACGAAGCGCCGAACGACCCGCACTACACCACTCAGTGGCACTATCAAAACCTGGGCGCGGCGACCGCCTGGGGCGTGGTCAAAGGCGACACCACCGTAATCAACGTGCCGCTCGACGACGGGCTCGACCTCGGCCACCCGGACATCCAGGCCAACATCTTGATCAACCACCTCGAAGACATCAACGGCAACGGCGTGTTCGACACGCTCTGGACTCCGGATGGCGACCTGGACGGCGTGGACCAGGACGGGAACGGCTACGCGGACGACGTCGTCGGCTGGGACTTCCTCCGAAACGACCCGGTGCCGCAGTCCGAAGGCACCGATACTCATGGCACGCACTGCTGGGGCATCTCCAACGCGGTCACGAACAATGGCGTGGGTGTAGCCGGAACAACCTGGAACAGCCGCTCCCTGGTTTTGCGCTGCGGCGGCGGCGGCACGGTCACACTCAGCGCGGCCATCGCCGCCATCTACTATGCCATCCCGAAGGGCGACTGGGCGATATCAATGAGCTTCGGCGGTACGAGCCCCTACCAGCCGATGGCGAATGCCTGCGGCGATGCCTGGGACAACGGCCTCGTCCTGTTCGGCTCCGCCGGCAACGACGGCCAGCGCGTGCAGCGCTGGCCCGCCTGCTACGACGGCGTCGAGAACGTCGCCGCCTCGGGCAGCAACGACCATCACGCCTCCTTCACCAACTGGGGCCCGTGGATTGACGTCACCTCCCCGGGCGTGGGCATCTACTCCACCCTGACCCGCGGCCAGGGCAGCTACGGCACGATGGACGGCACATCAATGTCCTGCCCGCTCGCCGCCGGCGTGGTCTCGTGGATCAAGGGCTTCAACCCGAGCCTGACCAACCAGGAAGCGCTTGACGCGATGCACGCTGCCTGCGACACGATGCCCGACTCGCTCTTCCGCATCGGCGAACTCGGTGCCGGCCGCGTCAGCATGGGCAACGTCATCCTCCCGCTCTACTACACCGACCTGCGGCTGGAGGACTGGCGCTTCAACGACGCCGCGGGCAACAGTAACGGCCGGCCCGACCCGGGCGAAAACGTCTCCCTCATCGTCACTTACCACAACACCACCGGCTGGCGCGATGCCACCGGGGTCTGGGCAACGCTCACCTGCTCCTCCCCCCTCGTCCAAATCGCCAAAGACACGGCGCACTTCCCGGACATCGCCGGCGGCGCCAGCGGCAACTGCTCGGCCGACTCCTTTGTCATCACCGTACCATCCTCGGTTCCGCCCCAGCATCTCACCTTCGGCCTCACCGTCCACGCCACCCCGGAACCGGCCACTCCCGGCTCCTCGTTCGAGGTCAAGTGCGGCGAACCGCGCGTCCTGATTGTTGACGACGACGAAGGCCTGGACTACGAGAAGTATTACACCGCCGCCTACGACTCCAACGGCGTGCTCTACGACACCTACTCGGTACAGGCTTCCGGCTCGCCCTCCGCCGACACCCTGCGCCACTACCCGGTCGTGACCTGGTTCTGCGGCAACGACTCCGTCAATACCCTGACCGCGACCGACCAGGCCAATCTGTCCAGCTACCTGGACAATGGCGGCAACCTCTTCATCGCCGGCCAGAACATCGCCCAGGACCTCACCGGCGAAGGCTTCCTCGAGAACTACCTCCACGCCAACAAGGTCAGCGACTCGACCGGCAAAGTCTACGTGGTCGGCCTACCCGGCGACCCGATTACCGGCAAGAGCCCGACCGCCGGTGACACGATGGTACTGGGCAGTGCCGGCGGCGCCAACAACGCCAAGTCCTGCGACGGCGTCACGCCGGTCGGCGGCGCATTCGGCTGCGGCTACTACAAGGACTACGCGGACACGAGCGTGCAGGCCATCCTCCGCTACGCCGGCGCGTACAAAGTCGTCTTCTTCGCCTGCCCGTTCGAAGCGATTGACCACGCGGTCTCCCGCTACCTGCAGAAGTGGACCCTCGTCGCCCGGATACTCCGGTACTTCGGCGAAGGCGTGCCGGGCGTGGAGCAGCAACTGCCCGCGCCGGACATCAAGCCCTACGCCCTCAAGGTAATCCCGAACCCGTTCCGCGGCCAGGCCTTGGTCGAGTTCACCGCGCCGATATCCGGCAAGATGGTACTCAAGACCTTCTCAACCGATGGCCGGTTAGTCTCAAGCTCGACCCAGGCGGCGACGATGGGCCAGCGGGTGAGTTTCAGACTCGACGGCACCAAGCTCGCGAACGGCACCTACCTCGTGCAGGTCGTGACCCCGGCCGGCGTCTACGCCCAAAAGACCGCGGTCCTGAAGTAGCGACAAACCGGTAACATCACAAGGGGCGGCCGCAAGGCCGCCCCTTCCCTGTGGACTGGATCCTGTGTCCTGTGTTCTACCTACTGTCCGGTACTACTCCTTGTGCTCCGAATCTGTGGCCGAGGCCTGTTCCGGCGGGTTCTCGTTCGCGGGCGCGGGAACGGCCGGCTGGGACTTGAGCGGGTCAGAATAGGTCGTCGCCTTGTCAAAGATGGCGTCGGCAACCTTGCCAAGCCGGTTTAGCGCGTTGCCGGTGAAAAGGCCCACCAGCGCGCTCACCGCGCAAATCCCCCATGGGCTTATTGCGCCGGCATCGGCCGTTGGAGAGAAGAAGCCGCCTCGAATCACGAGATAGAAAACCTCGGCGAGGGCCGCGCCCACAAATGGCATCAGCAGGTACTTTACGACCCAACGCCACGCCAGTTGGCCTTCCCCGACGTACGCGTAGAACGACCGGAGCGAGTGGATGGTGGCGCCCAGCGCCCCGACCAGCGGAACCAGCAGGAGCAGGATCATCGCCACGTCAGGCTCCACAGGCTCCCCCGGCTTCTCGGGCTTCGCAGGCTTCTGCTTCGGTCCGGTCGTCGAACCGGGAGCGGCGTTCAGCTTTGTCGTGTCCTGCCCGGTCGAGTCGGTCCCGGGCGCGGCCTGGACGGCAGGCGCAGTTGCAGACTGCGACCCGTTGGTGACCACGGCGGACGTGGGCTTCGGGACCGGGGTTTTCGGCCAGTTCTTGATTATGACAAAGAGCAGACCCACGGCGAGCGCCATCAGGTAGACGGTCATGAACACGATGGCGACGGGTCCCACCGGTTTCGCCTTGGATACTGTCGTCACTACCTTCTTGCTGTCTTCGGGCGGCGTGGCCGCGACGGTCGTCGCGGGTTTCTCGGGCGGCGTAGGCGGCGCTGCGGCGCCGGCATTATCAGGATTCGGCATGGGGCCTCCTTGACGCCGCGCGGCCGGACTCAGTGGCGCGGCGCAGTTCGGATTGGGTCAATTCCTTCGAACGTCCGCAGAGGACTCTATCCTCCATATGCCATATTTCTACACAAAACCCGCGGCTTGTCAAATCCGGACGGCCGACGGCGAGCAGCGGTCCGGTGCCCTGGTGCTGCAGCGGAGAACGGAGCAGAAGTCGGCGGACGGCGGAAGGCGGACCGAAATCTGTGTCATCTGCAAGATCTGCGGTTCTTCTCTCCGTCCGTCCGCTGCCTGGGCAATCTGTACTACAAACGTGCAGGATCGTCGTTTCCGCGAAGATGTCATTCCGAGGAGCGGAGCGACGAGGAATCTCGTCTGTCGACGGGGCAGAGCTTGCCCA
>CAIVTL010000147.1 GCA_903908785.1 Caldifarciminota bacterium
GGCCTGGGCTTTCCTGGTGTTCTGGATTGCCCTCACTACTTTCGCCCTGACCTTTCCGTTCCATTTCAAGCGCACGCCCAAAGCGCTGGAGCGCGGCGGCGACAAGATAATTCACACTTCGCTATTCACCGTCATGGGCATCGCGGCGCAGGCAGCCGCGCCCTGGGTCTCGCTGCTGGTTACCGCACCGCTGGCGGTCGGCCTTGAGCTCGTCCAGAAGAAGATTCCCGCGCGCACCTTCGACACCACCGACATGCTGGCCAACGTCGTCGGCATGGTCCTCGGTCTGGCCGCGTTCGAACTGTCTACCCGTCTTTCAAGGTGAGAGAAACTCGAAGCCCGAAACCCGAATTCCGATTGCATGACCCAATCGCCGAAGTCTACGCCGTTATTGACGAGCTTGGGCCATTCTGCCCTTCGAGCTTGATTCGTCATTCGGACTTCGGAATTCGAACTTTGGCCTGGCATCATGTCTGAGCTGAAGCAATCCCGGCCCAAGGGCACGCAGGATTTCGTGCCGCCGGATTCGGAGCGGAGGCGGCAGGTTGAAGCCGCGTTCCGACATCTGGCCGCGTGCTATGGCTACCGGGAAATCATCACGCCGACGTTCGAGCACACGGCCGTATTCGTGAAGTCGTCGGGCGAAGGCTCGGACGTGGTGACCAAGGAAATGTACTCCTTCAAGGACCGCGCCGAACGCGACCTGACGCTGCGGCCCGAGGGTACGCCGGGCGTCGTGCGCGCGGCGCTGGAGAACCGGCTGCGGCTGCCCTGCCGGCTGTACTATGTCGGCCCGTTCTTTCGCTACGGCCGGCCCCAGAAGGGACGGTTCCGCGAGTTCGGCCAGGTCGGCGTGGAGGCGCTGGGTGAGGCGAGCCCGCTCGTGGATGCCGAAATCATCTACTTCGGCGCGGACTTCTTCCGGCGCCTGGGCATCAGCGACTGCACGGTGCAGGTCAACTCCATCGGCTGTCGCACGTGCCGGCCGGCCTACCGCGAAACGCTTCGGAAGTCCCTCTTCGATCAGAAGGAGCGGCTTTGCGCGGACTGCCTGGTACGCCTCGAGCGGAATCCCCTCCGGGTCTTCGACTGCAAGGTTGAGACGTGCCGGCAGGCGGTGCAGGATGCGCCCACGCCGCGGCAGCATCTGTGCGCGGACTGCGAGCGCCATCACGAGCAGGTCCTGTCGGCGTTGACCCGGCGCGGTCTGCGCCATGCGGCCAACGACCGCCTGGTGCGCGGGCTCGATTACTACAACCGGACCACGTTCGAGTACCTCTCGACTTCGCTCGGCGCGCAGGACAGCCTCGGCGGCGGCGGGCGCTACGACTACCTGGTAGAGGATTTCGGCGGACCGCCGACGCCCGGCGTGGGCGTCGCCATCGGGCTGGAGCGGACGCTGCTCGCGGCGCCGGTCGCGCCGGCCCCGGCTCGCCGCCACCTTGCGTTTGTAATCTGGTTGACGGAAGCCGAACGGGCCGCGGCGCAAGAACTCGCGGACCGGCTGCGGACCGACGGCATCGCCGCGCAGGTAGATTACGACGCGCGCAAGGTCAAGGGGCAGTTTAGGTCGGCGGATGCGGCCGAGGCGACGTGCTGTATCATTATCGGGCCGGACGAGCTGGCCAAGAGCGTCTATTCACTCAAGGACCTCGCGACCGGCGAACAGCGCGAGGTCGCGTCGGACGTCCTCGTCGAAGCGGTCCGCGCCCTGTTTCGGGATTAAGAAGGGGTCCCGGGGTTCACGGGTTCCGGGGTTTTGGGCCCGAAGATTCCGGCCCTTGGCCCCTCGAACCCCTGAACCCTAGGAGTCCGGCCGAAAAGTCTTGACAAGCGTCCTGTTCTATGTTAGTCTTGGGTTATCGCTGAGCAGCCGGTAGACAGCCCGAGGTTTCCCGAGAGGAGGCGTCTTGGTCGGACAC
>CAIVTL010000148.1 GCA_903908785.1 Caldifarciminota bacterium
CCCGTATGACTCGATACTGACGGCGTTCGACTGCGCAACCGACACGGTCGCAGCCCAGATCAGGGTTCCCGGCGGGTCCGGCGGCGAGGTCTGCAGCAACTTTGACGACAAGGTCTATTGCATCAACGGCGAGGGCCACACCGTCACGGTCGTATCCGCTGAATCAGACAGTGTAGTTGCCACTATCACCCTTGGTAGCGGCGCCACGCCATACGCGATGTACTTCGACACCACCGGCGACAGGTTGTTCGTGGAGGGCGAAAGCGCCTTCTCGTCTACTCTGTATGTTGTGGACGGCGCTTCGGATACGGTCGTGGCAAGCTGCCTGACCGACGTGTTTCCCAGCAAGATGTGCTACGACCCGCCCACTCATGTTCTATATGACCTTGACGACCTGAACCCATACTGCTGCGTGATTGACTGCCATGCGACCGTACCCCGGGAAATCGGCGTGCTCGAACTGTCTCAGCAGGCGTCGGCTGTGTGCCGCAATTCCCTTAACAACGATGTGTACATTTCCAGTCTCCTAGCCGGTTGGATATGGGTCGTTGACACGAGGAGCCGGACGATAGTAGACAGCATCTATCTGAGCGACATGCCCATCATATTCGACGTCTTCCACAATCCCTTGAGCGACCGGCTGTACTGCGCCGGGTACAACGTGTACGTAATCGACCCACACACGGGCAGCGTGCTCGGCGTGTTTCCAGCCGAGACGCGGGACGGCAGCGGGCTTTTCGCCCTAAACCAGGCACGTAACCGTGTCTATGCTCTGAATACCTATGGCTCCAGCGTGCTCGTAATCGCGGACACGCTCTCTGTCGGCCTGCAGGATGCGGCAGCGACGCCGCACGGGCAAACACGTCTGCCCCAGACCATCATCTCGAAGTCGTTCAACGTTCCCGGCCGCGAGAAGCTCGTCCTCCTGGACATCTCCGGTCGCAAGGTGCTCGACCTGAAGCCCGGCGCGAATGACGTGCGCTCACTGGTTCCTGGCGTCTACTTCGTCCGCGAGAGGCTGACGGTAGGCGGTAAGCGGTCACCGGTCCACAAAGTCGTGGTTGCGAGATAAGGAGGCAATGTGAGATTCACAAGTGTGCTGCTGGCCGTCTGCTGCTGGCTGTCGGCGGTCATCGGCCAGCCGTTTCCGTCGTTTCCGATCGAGACGCCGACTTCACATAGCTGGACGTTCTCGGACGTATCGAAGACGCGCGTGGCATTCGGCCCCGACACGGGGCTGGTGGTCTGGATGCAGGATAAGACCTTGCGCGGAGCCCGTATAGACCGATTCGGAAGTCTGCTGGACACCGTTCCAATTGAGATTGATGAACCAGGCGTGCAAATCTATACGGACGTGCGCCCCGCGGTTGCCTGGGGCGGGGGCCGGTTTCTGATAGTGTGGTCCGAGCCAACTCGTGCCATGGGCGCGCTACTCCGATCTGATGGAACAGTTGTGGAACGGTTGGTCCTCCAGGACTCAATCCTTTCCTGGGGCTGGAGTGCGGCGGCTGCCTTCGACGGGTCCAACTTCCTTGCCGTCTGGTCGTCCTTTGTGCCGGGCTCCAGGGGCACGATGTACTTTTCACGAGTCTCGCCCGCGGGCACGGTTCTGGACTCGCTCCCGCGAAGAGTCGCACCCGGTTGCCCGGTCGAGCATTGCTCATATGACGCGTGCTTCTACGGAAACCGGTACCTCGTAGCATGGTGCAATCGTCAGGACCGCGTTCTCTGTGCGAGCATCGTAATGACGGATGGCATGGTGCCGGATTCTCAGGGCGTTCAAATCAGAACGATAGGATATATCGCTAGCGCCTCAGTCACCCACGACAATCGGAACTTCCTCGTAGGCTGGAACGAAGACAAATTCCGGTCAAAGCTGGCGCGGGTAACCGACGATGGTCAGTTGCTTGATACTGCCGGCGTGGTGATGGATACCTTTGGGCTATCGTGGACAGCTCTATTGTCGGTAGGCGACACGACCCTGGTCGTGTTCTGCCGGGACTCGGTCTGGCACGGCGACAGTCTCAGGGTGGTGGCCATGCGGGTGGATACGTCACTCCGAAAGCTGGACGCCGTGCCGGTCTTCCTGTCGCCGCCCGACAGCAGCCACCTCAGCACTAACGGCCCAAGCGCACCGTCGGTCGCGTTGTGCGGCAATGATTACCTCGTGGCGTGGGCACAGCCTTATCGCGTCGACGGCACTCCTACCAATCACGTCGCGATGTATCGCCGGCTGAGCCGGCAGGTGCAGTTGGTGGATTCGGCTCCTAGACCGGCTTCGTTTTCCCTGCGCCAGCAGCAGGAACCGGGCGTGGGTTCGGACGGGACCGACTTCCTCGCCGCCTGGGTTGAGGCGAGTCGTGACTCCGCGGTTCAGACCTGTGAAGTCCTGTGCGCGCGGTTCACCGCCGGCGGAGCAGTGCTCGACTCTCCCGCACTCCGAATCGGCGGACCCATGGCGTCCAAGGTACGCCGTGTCCGCATTGCCTTTGGCGGCGGGTGCTATCTTGCTACCTGGTACTGCGACAGCAACGCCTATGCCGCGCGGGTCTCGCCCGGCGGCGCGGTGTTGGACAGCGCGCCGCTGCGGCTTAACGGTCACGACAAGCTCGGGAGTTTTGTCGGCGTCGCCTACTGCGACTCCGTGTTCCTGATCGTGTGGCAGGACAAACCGGAGATACTCAGCCACGGCGTCCGGGTGACCCCGGCCGGCGCGGTGTTGGACACCGTACCGCTTCTGCTTCAGGTTGACACCAGCTACCTCGCCCATTGTCCGCAGGTAGCGTCCGACGGCGCTAATTTCCTAGGAGTCCGGCCGAAAAGTCTTGACAAGCGTCCTGTTCTATGTTAGTCTTGGGTTATCGCTGAGCAGCCGGTAGACAGCCCGAGGTTTCCCGAGAGGAGGCGTCTTGGTCGGACAC
>CAIVTL010000149.1 GCA_903908785.1 Caldifarciminota bacterium
AGGGTTGGGGGAAGCATCGGGGGGAGCATCGGGGGAAGCGTAGGGGGAAGCATCTCCCGAGGGGAGGGGTGAATAGCCAGAGGGCTACCCCGGGATGGTCTTTTCGGCCAGTCGGGTCTGCCCGAGGGCGGGTCTGGCGGGCCGATGCCGGGCCCCAAATCCGATACTGTACCACGGAGCACACGGAGACAACTGAGGGTACAGGCCGGACTCCTGGCTTCACCCACTCTGCGTTCTCTGTGGCCTCTGTGGTTGCGTCAATGTCGGTTTTGGGGCCGGGCGCACACCTTGACAGGCTGTTTCTGTCCGGCATAATCCCTGTGAGCACTGGCGGTGTGGCCGGCGGCAGTTGGCCGGGCACGCGCCGCAATGGGTTTCTGAAAGGAGTTGGCCGTGCCGTATGACATTTTCATCGAGTCCGAAAAACGACCGCAGGTGACCGTTGATGCTGACCGGGTGGAGAGGGCAGATGGGTATTTCAACTTCTACAGCAAGAACGACATGATTGCGTCGTTCAAGGAGCAGAAGGTCGTCGGCTACGTGAAGATGACCCTGCAGATGTAGACGATTCCGAGTGCAGCGCGGCGGGTCGGTCGCGCCGGCGTCGGTGCTATCTCAGGCAACAATCGCAGCGGGTTTCGGGTGTTCTGACCCCAGAGCCGAGTAGGATTTCACCACGAAGGCAAAGCGGGGAGTGGCCCAGTGTTCAAGTGCTCCAGTGGTCCGGTGCCCGGAATTCTGCATTCTGACTTCTGACTTGCGCGCCCCGCGCCCAGGTGTCTTGGTTGTCCAATTTCGGTTTTCTAGTCTGAACGGCGGCTAGCGCAGCCGCAGGCGCGGGCCGCGGCCGCCGGACATCTGCTTGGCCATGACCCGGGCCTGGTCGAATTCCTTGAGCAACCTGTTTACGTCCGCCACCGTGGTGCCGCTGCCCGCGGCAATGCGGCGTCGCCTTGAGCCGTCAACCAGGTCGGGATTGTGCCGCTCGGCCGCGGTCATGGACTGAATCATCGCCTCCACCTGCACGAACTCGCTGTCGTCAACGTCGAGGTTGCCGGCCCCGGGAATCATGGCGAGCAGTTTGGAGACGTTGCCCATCTTCTTGATGTTCTTGAGTTGGCCCAAGAAGTCGTCGAGGTCGAACTTGCCCTTCAGGAACTTCTCGGCAATCGCACGCTGGTCCTGGCCTTCGGTTGCGGCCTGGACTTTGTCGGCAAGGCTCTTCATGTCGCCCATGCCGAGGATGCGCGAGGCAATCCGGTCCGGGTGGAACTCTTCCAGGTCTTCTAGGTGCTCGCCGGTGCCGGTGAAGTAGACCGGCAGGCCGGTCACCTGGCGCACCGACATCACCGCGCCGCCGCGCGCGTCACCGTCGAGCTTGGTGAAGCAGCAGCCGGTCAGCTTGAGCCGGGTGTTGAACTGTTCGGCCTGGTTGACCGCATCCTGTCCGACCATGCCGTCGAGCACCAGCAAGCCGGCATGTGGCTTCGCCTGGTCCTGGACCGCGGCCAGCTCGTCCATCAAATCGTCATCAATGTGCAGTCGGCCCGCGGTATCGAAGACTACGATGCCGTTGGCCCGGTCCCGTGCCTGCTTGAGCGCGGCCAGGCAGGTTGCGACGACGTCGTTCGATACCGGGTAGAAGTCGCAGCCGACGCGTTCGGCGACCGACCGCAGCTGTTCGGATGCGGCCGGCCGTTTGGGGTCGCAAGCGACGAGCAGGGGCTTCCGGTTACGGAACTTGTGCGCCAGCTTGCCGGCAAAGGTGGTCTTACCGGTGCCTTGGAGTCCGACCAGGCTGATGACCGCCGGGTTGGCGCTTAAATCGAGCTTGGCGGTTGTCCCGCCCAGCAACTGGATCAGTTCCTGGTAGAGAGTGGCGTTGATGAGCTCGCCCGGCTTGAGGCTGGCCGCGACGTCTTTCTCTTTGAGCCGGGCCTCGACCGAGCGGACAAAGTGGCCGACGACCTTGTAGTTGACGTCGGCTTCGAGCAACACCGTGCGCACTTCGCGGAGGGCCTGGGAGATTTCGTGGTCGGTCAGCCGGCCGTAGCCGAGCAGTCTTCGGCGGAGCTGGGAGAAGCGGTCGGTCAGGGCGTCGAACATCTCAGTGTCCTGATTGCCGCGGCGTAGTCGGGGCTGCG
>CAIVTL010000150.1 GCA_903908785.1 Caldifarciminota bacterium
AACCGCAGCACCGGCCACTGCGCGCCGGAGAGGTTCAACGCGGTCATGATGTACGTGTCCTGATTCGGGGCGTAGTTGCTGCCAGGAGACTCGTTGAGGGACGCACCGCCGCCGTGGAACGCGTTGCTGTCAGGTCCCCAGGTGCCTGTGGCATCCCAGTTGTCAAGGTTTTCCATTGGGTCGGTGAACCCGACCAGCAGTGGCACGGTGGTCGTCGGGCGTTCGCTCACTGCCGACCAGGTGTCGTTGCTGTCCACAACGAACACGCCGTAGTAGTAGGTCGAGCCAATGGACAGGCCGCGATCCGTCATGCTGTTCGACGTGATGTCGGTGAACGAGCCGATCAGCGCGTCGTTGACTGTGATGGACGGATGAATCGCGCGGTACACCTCGTACCGTTTGAAGTTCGCGCCAAGCGTCGAGGTTGACCAAGACAGATCAACTGATTTCAGATGCGGCACGAGCGGATTTAGGCTCGAACCGGCAGGCTGCTCCTCGATGCAGATGTTGTCGAGGAAGATGTCCTCGTCGGGCACGTTGTCGTTGCCATAGGTCTGGAACCGCATGCGCACCACGCGGTTGGTGTAGTATTGCAGGGATGCCTGCTTGCGAATCCAGTCGCCGCTGAAGGGCGTGTCGAGGTTCACGGTACTCAATTCGGGCCAACTCAGACCGTCGTCGGTCGAGACCTGCAGGCGCAGTTGGGAATAGTAATTAAGGTGGCCCCTGACGGAGAACGAAACCTGCGGGCTCGCCGTGTTCGACAGGTCGAGCGCGGAGGCGAGCGTGTTACATAGAAAGACGCTCGGCCCGATATGCACGGGCGCGGTGTCGCGGGCGGAGTACATGCCCGCGTACGGCGCGTTGGTGTCCACGTCCCATGACGCGTGCAGCCAATTGCTCATCCCGTTCTCGAATCCCTCGTATAGCGGCAGCGTGAATGGCGGCGTCGCGTTCTCCGTCACCGACAGGTCGTCAATAAACCATCCGTCGTCGGTGGTGGAAGGCGGCCAGTCGGTCACGATGCGGAACCTGATGCGCACGTTGGCTTGGCCGCGGAAGGGAGAGAGGTCGATGATCTGCTCCGTCCAGTTGGTCTTCTGGGCAACGTCATAGAAGCCGTACAGCCGCTGCCAGCCCCAGCCATCGGGCGCTACCTCGACGGCGATCCAGTCGCCAACAGCCATCGCGTACCGGTCCCAGAACCGCAGGACAGGCCACTGCGTTCCCGCAAGGTTGACGGCGATTTGCGCGGATGAGTCGCTGCTCGGAGAATAGGTCGTGCCGGGCGAGTCCGTGAGGCAGCGCGTGCCCGAATGGGGATCGCTCGCGGTGGTGCCCCACGACCCGCTCAACTGCCATTTGACCATGCTGCCCTCGAAGTCCTCGAAAACTGGCACGGGATTGTTGAGCGTTCGCGCGGATGTCTCCGCAGTGCTGTCAGGCGAGAATGTGCCGCAGGGATTTATCGCATAGACGCGATAGTAGTACATCGTGTCCTGCAAAAGATTCGAGTCCACGATGGTTACCGTGGCCCGTTCGTAGCCCAGTTCAATGGCGGCGACGAGCGATTTCCCATTGCGCAATTCCTCGCGAACGCGCTCGAAGATCAGCACGTTCGCGTCCACGGCCATGCCCAGCGTCAACACGAAACCGGCAATGCCCGGCAACGTCAGCGTGAGGCCGAAATACGAGAACATCGCCAACAGGACGAATCCGTTCAGAAACAGCGCGATATTCGCGATGAGACCGCCATAGAGGTAATACA
>CAIVTL010000151.1 GCA_903908785.1 Caldifarciminota bacterium
CTACATCGACAAGACCGGCAGGTTCGACATCAACCCCCAGTTCGACGACGCATGGTCGTTTCTTGAAGGACTGGCAATAGTCAAGATCGGCAAGAAGTGGGGCTTCATAGACAAGACCGGCGGGATTGTAGTCGACCCGCAGTTCGACGGAATCGGACCGTGTTTCGAAGAAGGCCTGACAACGGTCACGATTGGCGAAAAATGGGGATTCATAGACAAGGCCGGCGAAGTCGTTATCACCCCGCAGTTCGAAAGCGCCGGGCGCTTCTCCGAAGGATTGGCTCAGGTAGAGGTTGGCGAGAAGTGGGGATTCATAGACAAGACTGGCAGGATCGTAATCGACCCGCAGTTCGACTATGTCACGGATTTCTGGCGCGGGCATGCGGGCGGACGGGTTGGCGACGAACTCAAGGTCATAGACAACACAGGCAATGTCGTCAAGAGAATAGGAGAATGAGGGAAGGTACGGGGACCAAGCGATGTCGGGGGATTTCGGGGTCATAGAATGTGATTCCGACGCGCGCACGTCTCCCCTGCCATTAGCGCAAGCCGAGAACCGTGGACCGTAGTCCGTCTCCCATCGTTCGTCACGCCCCGCCACCTTGACATCCCGGCCCACGGTAGTAGTATTCACCCGATGGTCGATACCGAAAGCCATTCAGCCTTAACGTAGAAAGGGTGTGCAAAGTGCCACAGATTCCGAACCTGCCAAGCCCAGATGCCTTGTTCGAAGGTATCTGCGGACTTGCCGACCTTAGGTACAAACGCTGGATCGTGGGCAGAGAGTATTCGGAATGGAATGAGCTGCTCAGAAGCTACTTCAGCAATCTTGCTGAGTCATTCGGCCACAAGGCGAATGGCTACGCATTCAAGTCGGGCGAGAAGTCTGGCCAGAAGCGCGGTGGCCTCCTCTGGGAAGACGGCACGGTGGAGGTGGCGGCCATCGCATGGCACTGGGACACTAGAGGAAATACTGCGGTGCTTGATGATCTCCTGAATAGACCTGCACCACTGAAGGTGTACATAACTGACCCATCTGCCCAGAACGCTGCCGGCGAAGCGGCGAAGGTGCGGAATCTGATCATCGAAAGCCTCTCGGCAAACGGTCCAAGTGACATTCTCGGCGTCGTCCTCGCCTGCGCCGAGGGACCCAAACGGCTGCGATTCGTCGCTCGTGCGACTAGGGTGGACGCAAGCACGCCTACACGGGGTAGGGACATCCTCAAGAAGCATGACGACGCTAAGTTACGCAAGGCCATAGGGAAGTAGCGGGGACACGCGACCGCGCCCTGTCAGGCCGACGCGCGGTCGTCTCGCCTGACGGTAGCCTACAGCTCACAGCCAGCGGCTGACAGCCTCCCCTCACCCCAACTCTCTCCCTCCAGGGGCGAGGGAGTCCGGAACCTTGGCGGCGGTCCAGCCGCTTCGCGGAAATCCCAAACCCCAAACTCCAAATCCCACCGCGGCTTCCGGCCAGACCTTCAGGCCAGACGGCTATTTGAACAGGCTGAACTTGACCTTTACGTATTTGTCCGGGTGGGCTTTGATGTCGGCAATCGCCTGCCGGTTGTGGCGGCTGGACTCCGGGGCCGGTGACGGCTAGAGCCGGTCCAGCAGGTCTTCCTTGGTGATGCCATTCCACTGGCCGACGCGGGACAGGATGTCGCTCAGCGTCCCCTTGGCCAGTACCTTGTGTGCCGGAACGGTCACGCGGTGAACGCCGGCCGGAGTGGCCTTCCTGAGCTGGACATGGCTGCCGTGCGTCCGCACCACCTCGTACCCCAGCCGTCGCAGCAGTGCGACGACACTGTCACCGTCGGTCTGCGGCTACCGGGGCGGCATCGTGGATTTCTGTTTCGTTCAGAACGAGCAGGTTGAGCGTCTGCCCCATCTGCAACTGCTCATGGAAGTGGCAGGCGGCGGCGTCTTTGACCTCGGCCATCAGCTCGTCCAGCGAGCGGGCACAGGTGAAGAGGTCGGCCCCGATTCCGCGGGCGCACCACTGCTCACCGTCGTTGTAGACTTCGACTTTGACGACCATGGCTGATTATCCCACAGGCCTCGAACTAGTCAAGCGGAATCAACCGGCCTGCCGGAACATCGTACAGAATCCGCTCAGTCCGTCCGGCCGGCGGATGTCATCGTCCGCCCCATCTGCGTCATCTGCGGATAG